>JBGPVO010000255.1:0-3458 GCA_041491705.1 Verrucomicrobiia bacterium | reverse complement strand
GGGGATCGGCGCCTTTGATGCGCAGATGCTCGCGCAGGGATGGAACGGTGACCGTTATCAGGTTTACGAACGCGGCACGAACGGGCCGACCGGCCTCGCTTGGGCGACGGCGTGGGAGACCGAGCCACAGGCGGCCGAGTTTGAGAGCGCGTATAAGAAAGCGGTTGAGAAGCGGGTCGGTTCTGTTACGTCAACTCTTCGCATTCATCGCGACGGCCGGCACGTCACGGTCGTGCAATCGCCGGACGCAACATTTCTGGATTTATGGGAGGCGAGTCATGTCGCCCGCAAGGTTAACTAGACTCACAGCATGGCTGGTCTTGTTGCTGGTGCCCGGCAGCGCGTTGTGGCTGGCGATCGACGCGGTTGCGCAGGGCGACAGCATGGATCAACTGGGCGGATCGAGTTGGTCTCCCGATGGCCAGTGGCTCGCGTTTAACTGGCCGGAACGCCCGGAGCTGTTCGTCATTTCCCCGAAGTCGGGTGCAAGTTTCATGTTGCGCCCCGCAGGGGACATCATACTCGAAGAGGGCCAGGTGTTCTCCGCGCAGGCGGAGACGGAACAGGCCGGCGTCCGCCATACTGCGCGTGTCGTGGCCAGCCCGGGCCGCGACAAACTTACGCTGTTGGAATGGTCGCCAGACAGCACCCGGGTTGCATACCAGGCAGGAGGCGGAACAAACGCGGTGTTTTCTGTTCGCGAAGGGGCCGTGACGCGCCGTCTGGCGGCATCGGACGTCTTGCCCTGGCACAAGCCGGACGAATTGCGCGTGACCTTCGAGTTGATCGGCCTCGGGCCGGATCGGCCAGCGCGGTACTCGATGCGTGTCGAGAAGCTCAATGGCGCCCGCGTGAGGCAGATCGCCTTCGACGACGCGCGTGAGATGCGCTGCATTGCCACAGTCCGTTACCACGACACCAGCTTCCTGTCGGGCAACCGCCAATTCATGTTGTACCCGCGCGTCACGACCAATGGCTGGGAGATCATGCGTGAGTCGCTTACCGATGGCGCGGTCGCGCCGCAACCGGTAACGAAACCAAGCCCTCACGAGCCGTACCAGTGGCAGTTCTCAGGCGACGGCCGCTTTCTGGCGCTGGTCGAGGGCGACTCGCTCATTGTCGGCGCTCTGGATGATTGGGGACATGCGAAAACGATCTCGGCGCCACACGATTCCGTCTCGGTCCGGTGGTCCCCCGACGGCCGGTTTCTCGCGTTCCTTGACGGGCGCTCGTTGTACCTGCTGGGCCCGCTCGGAGCGGAGGGGGCAGGCAACGGCGATCAACTGAAACTTGTAACGGAGAACGCCTCGCAGCGTTTCTGGGGATGGCGCGGCCCGCGGCTGTTCTTCGGCGACCCGCGCACAGACCTCACGAATCTCTCTTGCGTTGACGTCGATCACCTCGGCCCGCCGACCCAGGTCACCACCAAGAGAGCCCGGTGGGGGTCCGCCACGCGCGAAGTCAAACTCTCGCCCGATGGCACGCAGTTGGTATGCCTCGTCGTCGAGATCGATTACATGGGCCGCGTCCTCTGGCAACTGTGGCAAACGGCGGTGCAACCCAACGCTGAATGGCAATTGATGTACGAGCTGAAACCGCAGTAATGGTGGGGACAAATTCCAACTTGCGCCCGCCCACTCCCGTACAGGTAATCAAACGAGATGCGAAACAAGAGATGGCCATGAAATATCATTGGGACGAAACCAGAACCAGTATCGTCTATGAGATCTTCATGCCGCGCCGGCATAAGCACGTTCTGAAGTTCGTGCTCGATTCTCTTTTCACACGGACGAAGTTTGCGCGAATTCCGGAAGTCATCGAAATAATGTCGCGCAACCAACGCGAATCGGAAGAACGGCGGGATCAAATCTTGGGTGAATTATTCGCGGCATGCCAGAAGGCAATCAGCGGGTATTCAATGTATGAGGTTCAGGGGAGATTCTTTTCAGCAAACCAGAACAAGATTGTCGATGAGAAAAGTGTTGTCGTCCGCCTGATTGTGGCCGATTTGGACTGTTCTGTTCCGGGTGGGGGTAATGTCACAGTCTTCAATACGGCGCAAAGAATGATTGAAAACTTGGTTGTTAAGAGACTTGCCGAAGAAGCTCCCGAAGAGGAAGAAATATGGTTTGTGAAGTACGACCACGCGAGACTGCAACGCTATATCCAAGAAACTGATCCCGCCAAGAAAGGGGCGTGAACGCACAAGAAGATGAGTGAACCCGCGGCTCGAATACTCATAAGAACCGGTGGAGTTTGGAAGGCCAACCAGATCGCCAACACTCTCAGGTTAACTAATCCACACTAGTCTTTGTCAAGGAAGCGTTGTCATCCGTCTTGTGCTTCCTCCAATCCAAGAGGCGCGTCTTGAGAAGGCCATCTTCAAGATGGCCCGTAGACGAACTTGAACTTGTCGTCAAAGTCACCTCGAAAGTACAACGCGGACAGGGCAGACAGATCGCTTTGCTGCCAATCGCAGGCCTCAATGGTATCGTGATCGGATATGCCGAGCTTATCCCGATTGCCCTCCAGGTGGTTCATCACGACTCCGTTGGCTAGCGCGAGCGATTCCTTTTCCAATTGCTCCGAGCTAATGACGTCTGGTCTGATGTTGTTTGCAATCAGTTTTGTCGCATCAAACAGCACCAGCTTGTCCGGATATCTGATCAGGAATGTGAACGAGAAGATATCCCGATTGCGGTCGTAGGAAAAATCGTTCTGCAGCAACACGACCACATATCCGACGCCCGGCTTCGTCAGTGCTGTGTAAACCTTGTACTCAATGTCGCTCATGTCCCACCGACATAAGCTGCGTCTGTCAGCCTGTCAAGACTTCTGTGATGCTACGAAGGCTGGACGGTCGCGCCTTACCACTCACTCCTGTTGCGGGAAACGCGACGTTACGATCCAGCGTTTGGATTTGACTTATGTATCGATTTCCGATATGTTCGTTGTGTCATGTAAACATTGTTAGTTGGTGTTGTGGTCGGCGTGGTGATTGCTGCCGCCGGCACGTACTTGGCGCGTCTCGCTCCGCTAGTGCTACGCTCGGCTTTCGGGCCGAATGTCCTGGTGATTGAGGCTCGCAACTGTTCTTTGACAGGCCCCGCTCGGAGCGGGGTAAAAAGGGACTGGGGAAATGGGAACAGATCAACGCTCAACGTTCAAGGGGAGCGGCAGGACGACCGACGGTTTGCCACAAGGGCACGACGAGGCGGCCTTTGCGACGTGGGCAGGACATGGTCGCGTCTTCGCTGCGCTTCGGCTCCGGCGAGTTAGACAGCCGCTACAGGGAGACGGCGCTACGTAAAAGGCACTTTTTACCAAACGAACCCAATTTTTCTTGAGCAGCTAGATTGATTATCTGCTTGAGGGAGAGGCGGTTGGAGAGACGAACCTTCAGAAAAATGTTTGGGTTCGTTTCGCAAAACGGAGCCAAAATTGGGTTCCTATTGGCC
>JBGPVO010000254.1:0-3462 GCA_041491705.1 Verrucomicrobiia bacterium | reverse complement strand
TCGGGTTGCTGGCGATGTTGCGGATCCAGGACGCGAAGGAGTTCCGGCAGCCGCACAACGTGGAGACGTACGGCGGGACAAACTATGTCGTGCAGTTGACCGAAGCCGCTGTGGGCAAAACCGAGACGGGCTGCGTGCTGATCATTTACTTGCGTCTGGAGAACCGGAATCCGTACGATGTGACGCTGAGCCGCAACTGGTTTGTGCTCGTCGATCAAGACAAGGATTATTACCTGCCTTCGACGACGGGCACGCAAACAGAATTGATCAAATTGCCCGCCAACGGTGTCTTAGACCGGGAGATGCTGAGTTTCACAGTTCCCGACGACGCGTTCACGGGCGCCGTGGCGCTCATGGTGGGCCGGAATTACCTGGTGATGGTGAAAGACCGGGAGCCTTTCAAGGCGCACTTGCGCACGGGGGAATTTCAGTCGTTCCGACGACGCAGTTGGTAGCGCCAGACGCTCATGTGGAAAAGAATCAAGCGTTATACGATCAGCGCGATCATCATCGTGCTCGGCGCGGCGTGTGTGTACCTGTACTACTTTGGAGGCCGCCAGCCGGTCGTGCGCCGCCTGATTGACGCGCCCGCAGTCGTGAAGGAAATCCAGCAACTCAGCGAACTGGTTACGGTCAAGTACAGCATCCAAAAGGTTGTCGGTCTCAAAGAGGAAAAGGTGCCGTTCGGCTCGGAGCAGGTCTTATTACTCGTGCAGGCAGACGTGCTGGGCGGCATCGATCTGGCCGCCCTGAATACGAACGACGTACAGGTTGCGGCAAACAACACCGTCATCGCCAGGCTGCCGCCGCCAAAGGTCATGCACGTGTACGTGGACGAAAGGCAGACCCGCGTGTGGGACCGCTCGAAGACGTGGTGGACGCCGTGGGTGCCGTACAACCCCGAGTTGGAGCAAAAAGCGCGGCTGGACGCGCTGGAGGCCGTGCAGGCCGCAGCCTTGGAGATGGGCATTCTCAGCAACGCGCAGGCAAACGCCGAGAAGACCATCCGGGAATTTCTGCACACGGTGGGCGTGGAGTCGGTCCGCTTCGAGAAGACGGAGGGGGGAAGCCAAACCACTCTTGCGCCGTAGGGCAAGATTTCCTTGCGGGACATCGCGGGCGGCTTGTTGTAACCTCTCAGGAAGAATTTGCGTCTATTGGTAGAATAGGCCCCGACCGGAAAATTGCGAACTGTGGAGTCAATGATGGCGAGTACGACCAAAAAGCGATCCTGGAAACGAATAATCCTCATAGCAGGTGTAATCGTGCTGGTGGGAGTTGGAGTCTGGTACTTCAAGTTCCGCCGGGACGGGGCCCCGCAATATCAGACCGCCCAGGTCGCGCGTGGCGATTTGACGCAACTTGTCACCGCGACGGGCCAGCTCAATCCGGTCACGAACGTCCAGGTTGGCTGCCAGATTTCCGGAACGCTTGACAAGCTGTTCGTGGACTACAATTCAGCCGTCACGAATGGCCAGATCGTTGCCCGACTTGATCCGGCGACGTATCAGGCCATTCTCCACCAGACCGAGGGCGACCTGGCCAGTGCCGAGGCCGCCCTGGAGCTGGCGCAAGTCAATGCCCGACGCTCCGAGGAATTGTTCGATAGCAAGCTCATCCCACGTTCCGACTACGACCAATCTGTCGCCACTTTGCATCAGGCCGAAGCGGCGGTGAAAGTGAAAAAGGCGGCGGCTGAGAAGGCCCGGGTCGATTTGGATCGCTGCACCATTTACTCGCCGGTCAACGGCATTGTCATCTCGCGCAATGTCGATGTCGGGCAAACCGTGGCCGCCAGCCTGAACGCGCCCACGCTGTTCGTCATCGCCAACGACCTGACGAAAATGCAGATCGACGCTAATGTCGCCGAAGCCGATGTGGGTGGTGTGGAAGAGGACCAAAATGTGGATTTCACGGTCGACGCATTCCCGAATCGCACGTTCCACGGTCAGGTGGTGCAGGTGCGCAACTCGCCGATCACCGTCCAGAACGTCGTCACGTACGACACGGTCATCGGCGTAAACAATCCGGATTTGAAGCTCAAGCCCGGGATGACGGCCAACGTCTCAGTCATCGTGGCCGAGCACAACGACGTGCTGCGAATCCCCAACTCGGCCCTGCGCTTTCGTCCGCCGGACGCTTCGACCAACTCGGCGCCCCGAGCCGCTGGTGGTGGCGGCGCACCCGGCTCGCGGCCCGGTGGTTCCTCGGGCGGGCACCCCAAAGGGGAACGTCGACCCGCGCGAACCGTCTACGTTCTTAAGGACGCCAAACTGCAACAGGTCCAGGTCAAGACCGGCATCACCGACGGTATCTACACTGAAATAACGGATGGCCTCAGCGAGAACGACAAGGTGGTCACATCGGCCACCTATAAGCAAGGCAGCGCCGCGGCGCAGGCCTCCAATCCGTTCGGCGGCATGCGGCGGTTCTGAGGAAGTGAGGAGCTCGTGGCGGCGGTCATAAAACTTGAGGATGTCCACAAGACGTACTACACCGGCGAGGTGGAAGTGCCGGCGGTGCGTGGGGTCTCCTTGGACATCGCCCAGGGCGAGTTTGTGGCCATCATGGGCGCCAGTGGCTCGGGCAAATCCACTATGATGAACATCATCGGCTGCCTCGATCGTCCCACCCAGGGCCGCTATTTCCTCGACGGCGTCGATGTATCGCATCTGGATCGCGACGATCTGGCCGCCATCCGCAATAAGAAACTGGGGTTTGTGTTTCAGGGGTTCAACTTGCTGTCGCGCACGTCGGCGCTGGAGAACGTCGAACTGCCGATGCTGTACACGCATGACCACATCGGCTCCGCCAGACAGCGCGAACTCGCCGTGCACGCGCTGCAGATCGTGGGGCTGGCGGACCGCGCCGACCATCATCCCAATCAACTCTCCGGTGGCCAGCAGCAGCGGGTCGCCATCGCCCGCGCGCTGGTCAACACCCCGGCGGTCTTGCTGGCCGACGAACCGACGGGCAATCTCGACACGCGTACCAGCGCGGAAATCATGGGCGTGTTCCAGAAGCTCAACAACGAAGGGATCACCATCGTCATGGTGACGCACGAACTCGACATCGCGTCGTACACCAAACGCAACGTCATCATGCGCGACGGGCTCGTTGTCAACGACACGCTTGTCCAGAATCGGTCCGTGGCCGAGGTGGAACTTCGCAAGCTGCAGCAGGCGCAGCAAGCTGTTAAACTCGCGACATGAGAATTGCCGCCACACTACGAATGGCGCTCCGCGCGCTGCGCCGCAACAAGCTGCGCTCGACGTTGACCGCGCTAGGCATCATCATCGGCGTCGGCGCGGTCATTGCCATGGTCGGCATCGGTAACGGCGCGAAGTCTCAGGTCGAAGCGCAGATCGCCAGCCTCGGACAGAATGTCGTCCTGATCTTCCCCGGCAACTGGTCCAGCAGCGGGGCGCGCAGCGGTTGGGGTGGCGCCGGCACGATGACGGT
>JBGPVO010000253.1:0-3480 GCA_041491705.1 Verrucomicrobiia bacterium | reverse complement strand
GGCCAGACGGCGGGGCGATTCGCCGCGGTCGAACCGGCGTAGCGCATCACACCACAGCACAGCGAGGAGGAAACTAAAGGCGTGAGGTCGTGCCAGCCAATGCCTGCACGCGGCCCAGGAGGCGATGAACGCCACGAAGGTCGCCACCGCGTGATTGCCGGTTTCACGCACTAACTGGCGGTGCAGCAGGGCGAAACTGGTCGCGATCAACAACGCGGCCACGACACACAGCCCGTACAATCCCGCGGCCCGGCCCGCCCGAGCGAAAATGAGTTCCGCCACCCATTCCTTCGAGACGATCGGCTGGCCGTAACGTGTGTGCGAGAACACGTCAGTGCGAATCGGGATGTGCCCCGTGTCGAGCATGTATTCGCCGACGCGCCAGTGCAGGCACGCATCGCCATCGCTGGAGACCATCATGGTACGCCACGGCTGCGCGAGGAGAATGAGCAGGATGACCAGCCACAGCCATTGTGTGAGGGTCGGCATGATCCACGGCAACACGCCGCCGCCCAATGGCGGGTTGGGGTTTGGCTGCACACGCATCTCAGTGCTCGAAGGGTTTGCGTTCGCAGCCATGACCCGCAGCTTACGGAGCGGCGCCGGAATGTTCAACGCCGAACTGCAGCCGGCCGGCGGAGAATTGCAACCAGGTAGAACAGCCCGACGAGGATGACCAACGCCCGGATGCCGGTGACGAATGACACCGATTCCAACAGGCCGCCGACCAATGCGCCGATGAGATTCGAGCCGAGCGCACGGGCCTTATCGGCGCAGGCGGCGAAGGAGCGGATGAAGATCAGTCCGGCGAAGAACACCGGCGCGGTCAGGAACGCGCTGGCTGCGAGGAGCTTGATGGTTGCGGTCAGCGTGTTGAACCAATCCAGTGGTACGAACGCGAGCGCCGCGACCGTAATGGCCAGGGCGGCAATGATCGTTCCTTGGGGCAGGCGCGGCCAACGCCACGCCACGAGGTTCGACAGCAAGATCATGATGAGCACGGCGGAGATGACGATGGCGTTGACGATCCAGGTCATGCCGAACAGCAGCGTGGCGCGGCTGACGGTTTGCACTTCCAGCAAGAGAAACGCCGCGCCCAAGGCAAAGAAATGCCAGTCCATCGACCGCCTGTTGCCGACCAGTCGACCCTGTGCCAGCAAGACGGCGCCGAGAATCGTGAGCGACGTCACGAGGTGCAGCTTGGGGATGCGGGCGTATTCGACATACAAATACGGCCAGTCGTCGGTCGTCGGTCGTACCTTCCCGGGCAGCTTCAGCAAGCTGGCGGCAAGCGAGGCCCGAAGGGCTGGATCACTGATATTCTCGACCGTGATGGGGACTTCGGCGCAAATCATTGTGGCACCGCTGCCGACGCCGTATTTCGCGGAGTGTTTCTCGACAAACGCCAGCGGTTCGTGTCCGAAAAGCTCCCGTAGCATTCCGAACAGTCGGTCCGCCACCCAGAGGAGGGGCGCATCGAAATTCATGATCAAGATGCCGTCTTTCGCCAGGAGGCGTCTGGCTTCCGTGAAACTCTCGCGGGTGTACACGTAGTGATCGAGGCGGAGGTTCTGGAGCGAAGAGCCAAGTGTATGCGAATCGAGCAATGCGAACCAGATCGCGTCGTAGCGGTTGGTGGTTTGCTTGAGGAAGGCGCGGGCGTCGTTGACCACCATATGCACCCGCGGCGAGTCGTACGGATGCTCGGGGTGGAGTTCCTTGCCGAGCGCGTAGATTTGCGGGTCGATCTCCACGCAGTCGATGTCCTCGACTCCGTGGCGCAACGCGGCGGCGGCGTTATTTCCCGTGCCGGCCCCGACGATCAACATGCGGTGGATGTCGCGTTTGAAGGCGAAGGGAAGGTTGTAGTAACTGCGCCGGGCGTCGCCCAGGTCGAACAAATCAGGATGCGCTCGCAAGAACGGCTCGGACAAATTCAGCAGTATTTGAAAGCCCGCGTCGTTGACTGTCAACTCATACCCCTGGGTCACGTTATTTGTCCCTTCCGTTACCGCGTGGGGACGCACCGCCAATTTCTGATACGGCGACCATACCGTGCGCCACGATGTGTCGCGTCCGAGCCAGACCACGACCGCGGCAACACCGATGAGCGCGCCGGCCGCCCACTCCTTGCGCCCGCGGAGCCACACGAGGATGGTGGTTAGTACGGCGGCGCCGGCAAACCACCACGGAGACGACCACGACGCCAAGCTGATGGCTTGAAAGACCCAGATGCCCACCAGACTGCCGGCGATGTTTACCGAATACGCACGAATTGACCGTGGGTGCCTTTGGAAGCATCGACCCAGCAACTGGCCGGCGGGCACAAAGATGTAGAAAACAAGCCACGTCAGGCCCAGCAACGCCGATAAGCCAACCAGCAAGTATACAAGCTTGGGCTGCAGCCACACCTGCCAGATGTTGTAATCTTCGAAGCCGCCCAGCAAGTACGTCACGCGCTTTAGGTCGAGCCGTTGCGAATGCAGCGGGTTGGCCACGAGCGCGCCCAGCAGCAAGAGGTTTAGCCCCATCCGCCACAGAGACACGGGCCGCTCCGACAAGTAGCAGCCCAGCCCGACTCCAAAGAAGCAGATGACCAGGATCAGGTTGCCGAGGTACGCGAAAATGCGAATCTCGGTGCCAATCCAGCGGATCAACACCAGTTCCAAGTAAAGAATCAGTACGCTGACGATAAAGATCTCCGCGTCACATTGGAGAAGATGACCACGGCGCGGGTGGCTCATAGGCCGCTGATTCAAGCAGAGGATGCTCTCCACCGCAATCACAGTTTGCGGTGGCACGCCGGGCCTAAGCTGCGGCAAACTGTCACGGCGCGGCGGCAGGCCGACGCAGGATGGCGATCAGATAGAAGAGGCCAACGAGAATGGCCAGCGCCCGAATGCCGGTGACGAACGACACCGATTCGAGCAGGCCGCCGACCAATGCGCCGATGAGATTCGAGCCGAGCGCGCGGGCCTTATCGGTGCAGGCAGCGAAGGATCGGATAAAGATCAACCCGGCGAAGAACACCGGTGCGGTCAGGAACGCGCTGGCCGCGACGAGCTTGGTCGCAGCGGTCAGCGCGTTGAACCAATCGAGGGGCACGATGGCGAGGGCCGTTACGGTAGTTGCCAATCCGATGATAATCGCGGCTTGTGGCAGGCGCGGCCAACGCCACGCCACGAGGTTCGACAGCAAGATCATGATGAGCACGGCGGAGATGACGATGGCGTTGACGATCCAGGTCATGCCGAACAACAACGTGGCGCGACTGACGGTCTGCACTTCCAGCAACAGAAACGCCGCGCCCAAGGCAAAGAAATGCCAGTCCGATCCACCTGTCATTCCCAGGACGCGGCGTCCGGCGGACATCGTGGCCACCAGAATCAAGGCCGAGACAATCAGGTGCAGTTTGGGAATCTCTGCCCGCTTGAGGTACAAATACGGCCAATCATCGGTCGTGGGCCGGGTGGTACCGGG
>JBGPVO010000252.1:0-3486 GCA_041491705.1 Verrucomicrobiia bacterium | reverse complement strand
CTGAGCAACCTACAGGAGTTTTTGGCCGGCACTTCGCCCATCGACGCCACCTCTGGCTTGCTAATCACGGCCATCGCCCGCGAAAGCAACAACCTCCGCGTCACTTGGAGCACCGCCGGCGGCCACACGAACATGGTGCAGGTCGCCACGGGCGGGGCGGGAGGGAGTTTCAGCACGAACACGTTTGTGGACCTGCCGCCTCAGATCATCGTGGCCGGCTCCGGCGACACCACTACCAACCAACTCGACGTCGGCGGCGCAACCAACACCCCGTCGCGCTATTACCGCGTGCGGCTTGTCCCGTAGGGATTTGTTCCCGACACAGGGGTGTCATTTCTCTCTGACGTAACTCGGGCCACGTGTTCCTCCGCCACAGTTGCATCGACACTGTGGCGGTGATAGGCTTTTTTAGGATGCAGCTACAAGCTGGAAAAACGTAACGGGTCAAAGTCGCTGACTGTCTCAAGATTCGCGATCCTGCCGCCCGTTTGGATTTGAGCCAGGTTGATGCTGCGTCTCTCAAACCCGGTGACATATTCTATGTTGAAGACATTCGACATGTGTCGGGTGGGTACGCCTATCTAGTCAGGGCAGGCAACTGCTCAGGCGTGCTCCATTACGATTGCGGCGTCAACCTGTCCGAGTTTCTGGAGCTCGTCGGCTAGAACCACACGACCGACCTCAGTCTTTGTTGAGAAATGCCTGCCTGCCGCCTCCGGTCGCCCCCATCGCACGCAGAAAGTCAATCCTTGCTGCCCGGGCGTTCTGAAAATTCGCCTTCAGCTCACCGACCTGGAAATCGCCCATCCAGTCGCGCTTCAAGATGGCGTAGTTCCAGCCCCTCGCCTCCGTGCTGAATGCGATTGTACCAATGCTATTCTCTCGATCATCAGCAAACCACTCGACTTCTTCGCCGATGGCAGTCCTCAGATGGTTATGGGCGGGGAGAAACCGGTTGAACTTCCGACTACTGATACTTTTGACTAACACAGTCTCCTCCTCCAGCAGCGACGGTTGAGGGTGAGTTGTGCTGTCCTGCCATGCCGCATCGCTGTCGGCTTTGGTCACAGGGAAACAGCTCTCTGAAACGAACCACAGCCTAGACCCCATTCGAGAATAAGCCAGCAATATCGCAGACTATTTCTCTGTCTGAGCGAGGCGTCTTCTTGCCGCCGGAGTTGGCCGCCCGACGACAATCACTTGCTATTCGTGCGATCAGGCTTATATTGTATCGGAGAGTCGAGGGGAAGTCGACGTTCGTAGCGCAGAGCAGTTTGAACCTCGACTCTCCTTTTGTCTCAAGTAACAGGCCGCCACCTTCAACGTAATCGAGACGACGACATGAAAAAGCAAGCTGCAGAGATGGCAACCCGCATCGAACGCGCAGTCAAATCAGGCAAACTGAAGCTCGACGGGAGCTACACGATTCCGAATCTGGCGGCCATCATCGGCACGACCCGCGCGGAATTGCGTCAAGCCGTCAATCGAGAGTTCGGATCGGTCGCGAACTTCTGCACACACCTGGGATTCGGTCTCAAGACTATAGAGGCGGTCACCGCGATCTCGTAGTGGGGCGGCCGCCGCCACAAAAGGGCGATAGCTACGACCGGCTATCACCGTTTCCCACTTCGGCATCCTTGGCCCTGATGAATAGCCTCGCGGAACCGCACCAGCGGCGCTCTTGTAGCGTGAGCCTGGTTTGGGAATCGCCGGATTATTCTGCAAAGTTTCTCTTGGGATTATTACGGACGGCAAGCCCCGTTTATGATAGGATGATTGATGAATGGTTTAACTCAACCCGAAAGAAGGATTCGCCATGATGTATCGACTACGAGAAGGGCCCCGCTTCGAATACCGTGAGCAAGAAAGCCAGCGAGTGAAAGGTTCACCCAGCCTCTCCGACAAGTTTCCGCAGTTGAAATCTCTGGCCGTGGACCTCAGTTACTACAATTCCGAAGGCGTGACCAAGAACAGCCAGATCAAGTACTTGCCCAACCTCGACAAGGCCAAATCTGTGTTCCGCTTCGATTGTCCGAACAATGGCTGTATCCGTGGCGATTTCGACCTGACCGAGGACCTCGCCAAAGCCGTTGCCGAGCACCAGACGGTTGTCACGTCCGAAGTGTCATGCCAAGGTTGGCAAAGCAAAACCACCGTCGACACGGTTCGTTGCCACAACATCCTTCGGTATAAACTGCAACTCGCGTATTGAAGAGCCGGCGCCTACCGCGCGCAGTCTATGGGTTGTCGTGATGACCTGCCCCCCAAAAAGCATCTAGGGTTCAGGTGGCGGAATCAAATCGAATACGTCGCATCGGGGGCACAGCCAGTCGGCCTTGGGCGGACGTATCGGATGCTCTGGATTGTCCAATCTTTCGGTGCACCCATAATCGTGAAAGTCTTCGCATTCCTTATCGAAGGCTGCCCGCGAACCGGGCGCGTAACTGAAGACGAATGCCTTGTAGCGGGGATGTTGACGTACCCAAGACCGTAGTTCCTTGGCCACATCGTGGTCGGAGCGGCCAACATACAGGACGCAGAACCCGTTTTGCTGAACGTACCCGAGCGCGTAATTACCGGCGGAGGTCCTGGTAACAACTTCCGCAATTCTTTGCTCCGTCAGGCTGTAGGGTCCTTCAATGGCCGTTGATTGCATAATTCTCGCTTTCGCTCGGACTGGGCGCATCGCCTCAACCAGCCCACCTCACAAAACTTACACCCTCTTGATAAAGCAGTCAAGTGGACGAGTCAAGCCACAAGCCACAATTTTATTGGTGTCCATGACGATTCATTGACCGGATTCGTTCGGGGCTCGGAGTACATCTTCATAATCCGTGGTTACCATTCTGCCCGCCCGTCTGGTTGTAGGAACGGGTGCAGCAATTTTCCTGTGCGGGCGACAAACACGTCCCAACCGAAGTGGTTTTTTGACCGAGTTCGAATGGCGAGAACGGGGGGAGGTGATACACATGAAAGAGCGAGAAGAAATCCAGTTGGAAGTCGAGGAGTTGGAGGAACGAATTGCTCCGTCCCAACCCCCGGGCCTGTTGGGCTACGAGGGACAACCGGGCAACCAGGGTGGACCGCAGCATCATCCGTAACAGTCCACAGCACGAACTAACGGCCAGCGCGGGTTTGCCGCGAGCAGCGCGGCAGGCCCGCGCTCCCGAGTGGAATCGCGCGGGAGAACCCGATGATCGAGGAATTGGAACAGCGGATCGTGTCGGGCATGTTGACAGTCACCAGGCCATCAGGAATGACCTCTTCTTTTACGCTGAACTCGAGGCTCACAGGTAAACTGACTGTCGTCCAGTCCAACACCAACGGCGTCATCACCTGGACGCCCAGTTCGTAACGCGGCGGGCCTGCACGACGCGGGCACTCTTCAAGGCCACAAGCCAACCCGGTGACCTTGACGGCCAGGTGAGCGCGGCCTCGTGATTGTAGGCCGACACTGTGTGTCGGCGACGTATGGAAGACAAACAT
>JBGPVO010000251.1:0-3489 GCA_041491705.1 Verrucomicrobiia bacterium | reverse complement strand
TGGGATCCGTTTGCCGGTCTCGCCGACATTCAGGATGAGATGAACCGGATACTCGACACATCGTTGCGTCGTCACAGTGGGTTCGACGCGGTATTCAGCCCGGCGATCGACGTCGTCGTGGAAAAAGATAACGTCATCGTCAAAGCTGATCTGCCCGGATTGACCAAGGACGACGTCAGCGTCACGCTGCAGGACAACTATCTGACCATCCGCGGTGAGAAGAAGCACGAGACCGAGCAAAAGGAAGCCAACTACTTCCTGAGCGAACGCGTCTACGGTTCCTTCACGCGCACGATCGGGCTGCCGCTGGCAGTCGACGCGAAGAAGATCGAAGCGCGGTTCAAGGATGGCGTGCTGCACGTCACGCTGCCCAAGACCGAGGAAGCCAAGCCGAGGCAAATCGACGTGAAGGTCAGCTAACGGTTGAAGGGTATTACACGCCGGGGCTGGGCCCGTTTACGGGCTCAGCCTTTGCGTCTTCCGGGGCCGGATGCAACAACGCCGCGACTTCCTGCTGCACGTGCGCCAGTTGGTCCAACCGCAGGTGAGGATCGGGAAGCGTAAACGACTCGCCCGTGCGCGCGTGCTCGTACACCAGCAATTCGCTGCCGCCCTCCTCGCGCACCGTGTCGCGGTGTTTGAGAATCCTCTTCCGCTCCAACATGACCGCCAGGATATACCGCGCCGCGGCATGGGCCGGATCGGTCGATTCGACCAGTTTCCGCAGCAGTGTCTCCGCCGTCTCTTTCTGAATGGCCTCGGGTGGTGGCGGTGGAGGCAATTTGTACTCACCCTGCCAATACGAAATCACGCCGTCCCGCGCCGCGCTTGCGAAGCAGGCACCGCACAAATCACGACGCGTATAGCCCGTCGCGACCATACTCAGCAGCGTGTGATACGCCTCCTTGTCGGCAAACGACCGCCGGCAGCTAGTGCAAGCGTCCCCGCGAGATTGGATGTCCCATTCGGTCATTTTTGTTGCGAAATCTGTGGACGATTATAAGATGCACCACATCGTTTGTCACGTTTCGCATGGACTTCTTGATGAGAAAATATCTCGGTCTCGCCTTGCTTGTCGCCCTGGCCTCGGGCTGCGGTCATAAATCCACGGGCGCAGACCACTTCGCCAGGGGACTCGCCTACTACAAGGATGGCAAGTTCGACAAGGCCGCGGCCCAATTCGAGGACGCGCTCACTTCCATGCAAACCAACGCGCTCGCCCTGAATTTCCTCGGCGTCTGCCGCCTCAAGGAAGGTGAATCGGAGACGGGTCTCCGAAACTTGCAGGATGCTGTGCGGCTTGATCCCGGTTACCTTCCCGCGCGATACAATCTCGCGCTGGCGCAGCTTGAACAGGGTCAGGCCGAAGATGCAGTGGCCAACCTTCGACAAGTGGTGCAGAGCAGCGCCGCACCGGCTGACTCGCACTATCAACTCGGCCTCGCGTACCTGCGCGTTTCTGCGTGGGGACAAGCCGAGGAGGCGTTCAAGACGCACCTCCAATCCAACCCGAAATCCGCCGAAACGCTCAATTGCCTCGGCGTCGCTGCGGCCCGCAAACACGAATTCGCATCCGCCAAACATTGGTTCGAGCAGTGCATCAGCGCCGACCCGAAGTTTGCCACCGCCTATCTGAACCTCGCGTCCCTCGAGCATCATCAGCTTGGCCAGAAGAAGGAAGCCTTCGCCCATTACGAGGCCTACCTCGACCTGATGCCCAAAGTCCAACCCCGCGAAGACGTTCGACTGGCAATGCTCCAGGTTCGCCAGGACCTGGCCGCAGCCGCAGTGAAACAACCCCCGCACGCCACCGAAGCGCCACCGAAACCAGCCAAGCCACCAGAGACGCCAACGCCTCCAGCGGTTGCCGTCGCGCAGGCATCCAAGCCGCCCGCTCCGCAGGTGGACACCGTCGCGCCGAAACCATCCATGGCGACTCCGCCGCTGGTCGTCACGGCAACGGTTGTTTCGGCGACGATGCCGCCGCCCCCGCCACCTCCAGCGCCCGTCAAGAAGGTGCGCATACCCATCGCCACGCGAACGCTCAAGCCGGGCAATCGCACGAAGGCGCTTGTCTACTACAACACCGGCGTGAACGATCAACCGCAAAACAAAATCGGCGATTACACAAAGGCCATCGCCACCGATCCGACATATGCCCGAGCGTATTACAATCTTGCCATCACTTACGCCGACATCGGGCAGCACGATCGCGCCCTCGATAACTACGAACTCGCGCTCATCGCCGATCCCAATTTCACGGATGCACGCTTCAACTATGCGCTCCTCTTGCAGGATCAGGGATACATCGACGACGCCATTGTCCAGTTCGAGAAGATTCTTGCGGCGAGTCCCGATGATGCGTCAGTCCACCTGTCGCTCGGCGCCCTGTACGCTCGTGACCGGGCGACCTACTCGAAGGCGCGCGACCATTATCAGGCGTTTCTACGGCTCCTGCCCAACTCACCGCCCGCCCACAGTATCCGCCGCTGGCTCGACCAGAACCGTTGAACCGTCACCCTGTGCCCACATCGCACAGCAACGGCCACCGGGTCAGCGAAACGTCTCGGCCAACGCGATGGCTTTGATCATCGCCTTGGATTTGTTGATCGTTTCCTGAAACTCGTACGTCGGATCGCTGTCGGCCACGATGCCGCCGCCGGCCTGAACATAGGCGAGGCCATCCTTGAGCAACGCCGTGCGCAGCGTGATGCAGCTATCGACGTTTCCGTTGAAGCTGAAATAACCCACCGCACCGGCGTACGGCCCGCGCTGGACCTGCTCCAACTCGCTGATGATTTGCATCGCCCGAATCTTCGGCGCGCCGCTCACCGTTCCGGCGGGGAACGTCGCCCGCATCAGGTCGTACGATGACCGGCCACTCTGCAGCCGCCCCTCGACGCCGCTGACGATGTGCATCACGTGCGAGTACTTTTCGATCACCATGAACTCCGGCACGCGCACGCTGCCGAAATCACAAACGCGGCCGATGTCGTTGCGCGCCAGGTCCACCAGCATCAAATGCTCCGCGCGTTCCTTTTCGTCGGCGAGCAACTCCTTCTCCAGGCGCGCGTCTTCCTCGGGCGTCTGGCCGCGCCACCGGGTGCCCGCGATGGGACGAATCTCCACGTTGCCGTCCTCGCAACGCACATGCACCTCCGGCGACGCGCCGACGAGCTGAAATCTCCCGAAATCGAGCAGGAACATATACGGCGACGGGTTCACGGAGCGCAGGGCGCGATAGATGTCCAGCGCCGACGCCTTCGCCTTTGCCTGAAACCGCTGGGCCAGCACGACCTGGATGATATCGCCCGCGCGGATGTATTCCTTGGCCTTGATGATCATCACGGCGTAATCTTCGGGCGCCATGTTCGATTCGACATGGATTTCGGGCGCGTCCCTGCGAAACTCCAGGGCGCGCGACGCCAACGGCTGCTGCAGTTCGTGCACCAGTTCGTCAATGCGCGAACACGCGGCGGTATAGGCGAC
>JBGPVO010000250.1:0-3489 GCA_041491705.1 Verrucomicrobiia bacterium | reverse complement strand
CCCGAGGGCAACTTCCGGCTCGCGCAGCTTTACATGGAGCTTGGCCGCATGTAGGACGCATTGAACACGCTCCAGTCATTGCAGAAGCTCGATCCGCTTAATGTCAAAATCACCTCGGCCATCCAGCAAATCAGCGGCATCATGCAGTCGCGCCAGGACATGCCGCAATTGGAGGCGGCCCACGGCGGCGATCCCCGCAATTTCGGATTGATGGCCCAATTGGCGCAGGCTTACATGAAGGCCGGCCAGACCGACCGCGTCGACCCCCTCTTGCAGGGCTATCTCAAGCAAGGCGACATTAGCGCCGACGACATGCTGCAAGCAGCCCAGGCGTACATGAACCTCAGCAAACCCGACGGCGCCGTGGCCGCGCTACAGCTCATGACACAGCGTTTCCCGCAGGACGCGCGGGCCTACTATTCCATCGCCTTGATCCGGGCCATGCAAAACAACGCCGCCGAGGCGATTCCCATGCTCGAGAAGGCGCTTCAACTGGCGCCGCAACTCCGCGCCAAGGTCGCCTCCGATCAGCCCTTCAGCAACTTGCGCGGCAACCCGCGGTTCCAGCAACTGATGAGTTCCCAGTAACCCAGTCATGGCCCGGGAGTCTCACGCCGCAAAGCTGGCTCGCGTAAAGAAACTCATCGCGACCCTGAAGCGCACGCACCCGGATGCGAAGCTCGCGCTGGATTTCTCGAACCCGCTCGAGTTGCTCGTCGCGCTCATTCTCGCGGCGCAGGCCCGCGACGATCTCGTCAACGTCGTGACGCCGGACCTGTTCAGGAAATACCACACGGCTGCCGACTACGCCGGTGAGAGGGAGGCCGTCTTGCAGAAACAGGTGGGCCGCATCAATTTCTTCCGCCAAAAGACGCGCTCGATTCAAAAAGCGTGCGCAATGTTGGTGGCGGACTTCGGTGGCCGGGTGCCTGACAACATCGATGACCTGCTCAAGCTGCCCGGCGTCGGACGCAAGACCGCCAACGCCATGCTCGCCAACGCGTTCGGTCAGCCAGCCATCGTCGTTGATACGCATACGTGGCGCCTGTCGCAACGGCTCGGGTTGACGAGCCGGGACGATCCGGACAAGATCGAGGCCGATCTCGCAGAGGTGGTGCCGCGGAAGGAATGGACCCGGTTCTGCCATCGGCTGCAGTTTCACGGGCGGCGCGTGTGCACGGCGAGAAATCCTAATTGCCCGAATTGCTCGATCAACAAACTCTGCCCGTGGCCCGAGAAGACGAAGGCAACGTGATACCCAAAACCATCGAAGTGGTGAACGACATCCTCGCCATCGCGTGGGACGATGGACACGAGAGTTATTTCGAGTTCGAAGCGCTACGCCGCGCCTGCCCGTGTGCCCTGTGCAAAGGCGAGACCAACGTGATGGTCGAGTACAAGCCGCCCCCGCAGAAGCTCACGCCCGCCAGCTTCCAGTTGCGCGGCTGGCAATACGTCGGCGGCTATGCCATCCAGCCGCAATGGGCCGACGGCCACGCCTCGGGCATTTACTCGTTCCAGTACCTGCGGAGTTTGGAACCGAGGGCATAAGCGAGGCAGCGGGTTGCTGTTCTGCCTTACTGTTGCGGCTCCGCTCTTGAAACTACGGCAGGCTGATGTCGATGCGATAGAACTTCTGGGCCTCGATTGCGTTCAGGTCGGTGACGGTGACCTGATTAACGTTAGTCGTCGGGCCGCCGATGCCGGTCAAGGTCGCCCACACGCCGCTGACCAGGTTCGTGCGGAACTGCGGCGTGTAAGTGCGGCCGCTGACCTCGGGATTGAAGATTAGATTCTTCTGGCTCGGCTGGCCATTGACGTTTTGAATCTGCAACACGAACACCGAGGCGCGATTGGTCGGGTCGAGACCGGCGACGTACTTGAACAGGTTGTTCTGGCCGGTGCCGTCGGCGTCGGCGCTCGGTGCGGCGTTGGAATTCGGCGGCAATCCGAAATATTGCACCTGCCAACCGTCCGGGAGGTTGTCGCTGGCGTAGCTGCCGTAGTCGTCGGGATTGGTGTCGAGCACCAACAACAAACCACTGCCGGGTACGCCCAGATAGGTGCAGTTCACTGTTGCCGGTGTGTCGGCATAAACGTTCTCGGTCGTCACCACGCCACTGACGCTGATGTCGTGGATCGGCCAGCCGTACGCGCCCCAGGTCATGTTGCTGCCGGCCAGCGCGACGACCGTCGCATCGTCGAGCGTTGCCGTGCCGCGGAGTTGGCTGGTGCTGTTCTCGTTGACCGGCGAGGGCGTTCCCGTCACGGTCATGCTCGCCACATCGTACAACTGGCCAATGTAACCGGCCTTGGCGGTTTCCGGTGGCGAGACCGCATTCGTGGAGATGCCGCCGATGCCGCCAACACTGCTGTCGTTGACATAGTTCCCGGCACTGCTGCGTCCGCCACCGCCATCCAGTGACGATGTGACGAGGGTCGCAGCGGTGCATGTCAGCGTGTGGAGTGTCAGAGCGAGGAGCGAGACGAACACCGCCGCTGCCCGCTGACCACTGGTTGTTGATCGTTTGGTATTCATGTTTACCTCCGTGCCGACTTATTGTTTTTGGTACAGATAAAACGAGCCCAGCGTGTTGGTGGAGGTGGGCGGGCTGAACCAGACATCGTTGACAAAGCTGTTGAAGCCGACTTGACCACCCAGCACCCACAGTAGGTTGTTGTGCGCCAGCGCTCCAAAGGTGCTCCGACCGCTCCACGGGGCGGCGCTCGTGGCCTGGGTCCAAGTCACGCCGTTGGTCGACGACCAGACATCGTGGAAGAAAACGCCGTTGAGACTGTTGGTGGCACCGCCCAGCACACACATCCGGTCGTCGAACGCCACCGCCCCCAATAATTGCCGAGCGCTCCAGGGGGCGGCGTTCGTGGCTTGGGTCCAGGTCACGCCGTTGCTCGACGACCAGACATCGTGGAGATTGCTGCCGTTATATCCGCCCAGCACCCACATTTGGCCATTGAGCGCCACCGTCGCGTGGTTGAACCGGACGCTCCACGGGGCGGCGGCGGTGGCTTGGGTCCAGGTCACGCCGTTACTCGATGACCAGACATCGTGCAAATAGCCGCTGGTGTCGTACCCGCCCAGCACCCAGATTTGGCCGTTGAACGCCACGGCCGTGTGGCCTGTCCGGGCGCTCCACGGGGCGGCGTTCGTGACTTGGGTCCAAGTCACGCCGTTGCTTGACGACCACACATCGTGGAGATTGTTGATGCCGTCGAATCCGCCCAGCACCCACATTTGGCCATTGAGCGCTACAGCCCCAAACGCATACCGGGCGCTCCACGGGGCGGCGTTTGTGGCTTGGGTCCACGTCACGCCGTTGCTCGACGACCAAACATCGTGCCAATAACCGCTGCCATAACCGCCCAGCACCCAGAGCTGGCCGTTGTTCGTCACTGCTCCGAAGGCGTTGCGGGCTGTCCACGGAGCCGCGTTCGTGGCTCGGGTCCAGGCCGTGCCCAAGAGTGTCAACT
>JBGPVO010000249.1:0-3502 GCA_041491705.1 Verrucomicrobiia bacterium | reverse complement strand
TGCTCGTCGAGGCGATGCCGTTTCTGGTCGAGATCGGTGTATTGCTGGACTTGTTCGTCGCCATCTTCGTCATGGGTATCATCATTTATCAGATTAGCCAGGAGTTCTCGACGGTGAGCACTCGCAAACTTTCCGCGTTGAAGGAGTAAGGCATGGCTTGGCTCTTGATTCTCGTTCCCTTATTGGCGGCGGCGGCGGCGGCGGCGGTGCCATCCGACCGTTGGCGTCCGTGGTTGGTGCCGGTGGGCGGACTGGGGCATCTTGTCCTTGTCGGCTACGCGCTCGCCGGGGTGCCGGTCATTGCGTTCAGCGGTTGGGTGTCATTGGATCCTCTCGGGAAGCTGGTTCTCGCGTTCATCAGCGTGTTGTTTTTTCTCTGCGCGCTTTATGCGCCTGGTTATCTGGCGCTGCGGGCGGACCGCCCGAACCGCGTCTTCTGCGCCTGTCTGTTGGTGATGCTGGCGATGATGACGTTGGTAACTCTGTCGCACCATCTCGGTCTGATGTGGGTGGCCATCGAAGCGACCACGCTCGCGACGGCGCCGTTACTGTTCTTCAATCACAACCCGCGCTCGCTGGAGGCGACATGGAAATACCTGCTGATTGGCTCGGTGGGCATTGCGCTGGCGTTGCTCGGTTCGTTCTTTCTCGCCTACTCGTCACTGCACGAGGGGCTGGAATCGACCTTGTTATTCGACGATCTCGTGAAGCTTGCGCCGCAGCTTTCACGTCCGTGGCTGCATGCGGCGTTCGTGCTGCTGCTGGTCGGTTACGGCACGAAGATGGGACTCGCGCCGATGCACACCTGGAAACCGGACGCGTACGGCGAAGCGCCGGGATTGGTCGGCGCATTGTTGGCCGGCGGCGTCACGAGCTGCGCCTTCCTGGCCATCCTGCGGTTCTTTCAGATCTGCGTGGCCGCACACGAGGCGGCGTTCGCGCGCGAGATCATGATCTTCGTGGGATTACTGTCGATGGCCGTGGCGGCAGTGTTCATGGTTCGGCAGCGCGACTTCAAACGGATGCTGGCTTACTCCAGCGTCGAGCACATGGGCATTCTGGTGATAGGCATCGGCGTCGGCGGACTCGCGACGTTTGGCGCACTGCTGCATCTGATCACCAACGGGCTGACCAAGGGCGTGCTGTTTCTCTCGGCAGGCAACATCCATCGCGCCTACGACAGCAAACTTACCGATGACGTGCGCGGCGCAATCCGTCGTCTGCCCGTGTCCGGGGTGTTGTTTTTAGGCGGGTTCCTCGCGATTACCGGCTCGCCGCCGGGCGGGCCATTCATCAGCGAATTCACCATTTTGAATGGGACAATTAGCGACGGCAAACTCATTGTTGCCGGGCTGTTTCTGCTGCTGCTGGCGATTGTATTTGTCGGCATGGGAGCGACGGTTTTGCGAGTCGTTCAGGGAACACCCTCGCCGCGGGCGGCGGCCACAGAATATCATGATCGCCCGCAGGTCGTCGTCCCGATCCTTGTGTTCATGGGGCTGGTGCTGCTGCTGGGGCTCTACATTCCGCCTCCGCTCGAATCCCTCCTGCGCGAAGCGGCGGCGTCTCTGGAGGGCGGACGATGAGTGCCGCCTCTCAGTTGGCGACTCTGCGAAACGGAGTGGCGCGGGCGCGTCGGGAAATCCCGGACCTGGACTGGCCCCAATTCCGCAGCGCCGTTCTCGATGGCGTGGCTGGTGGCGCGCACGTGACGGCGATGTTCGGCCACATGCCGAACGCCGATGACGCGGTGGAAATCTATGTGGTGCTGGCGGACCGTGAAGGCGGACAGCTTCACGCAGCGAAAACACGGGTGCGCGGGGACGTGTTCCCATCGCTGACGCCAGAGTGCCCACAGGTGCATCTGTTCGAGCGCGAGATTGCCGAGCAGTTCGGCCTGCGTCCCGAAGGACATCCGTGGCTCAAACCCGTGCGCTTCGTCAAGTCGCAGCGCGTCGGCCACGATGCCTGGGGCCGGTCGACAAACGAACAGCCTCTCATTGGTGTGACCACGTTTTACCGCGTCGAAGGCGAGGAAGTGCACGAAGTGGCTGTTGGCCCGATCCACGCGGGCGTGATCGAGCCCGGGCATTTCCGCTTCCAGTGCCATGGCGAACACGTGTTCCACTTGGAAATCTCGCTCGGTTATCAACACCGCGGCGTG
This sequence comes from Verrucomicrobiia bacterium, assembly GCA_041491705.1. Taxonomy (GTDB): domain Bacteria; phylum Verrucomicrobiota; class Verrucomicrobiia; order Palsa-1439; family Palsa-1439; genus Palsa-1439. The sequence continues at coordinate 1,338 of JBGPVO010000249.1, read as the reverse complement.
GAGCGAGCGCTGGTGGGCGGACCGGACAAGCGGACGATCCATTACATGGAAACACTGGCGGGCGATACCACGGTCGGCCACGCAACAGCGTATTGTCAGGCCGTCGAAGCCCTGGCAGGCTGCAAGCCACCTGCCCGGGCGCAAGTGTTGCGTGGTGTGGCGCTGGAACTGGAGCGCCTGGCCAATCATACGGGTGACCTCGGCGCGCTGGCGGGCGACGTTGGTTTTCTGCCGACCGCCTCGTACTGCGGCCGATTGCGTGGTGACTTCCTCAACATGACGGCGCGTCTTTGCGGGAGCCGATTCGGACGCGGTCTGGTCCGGCCGGGGGGCGTTGCGTTCGACGTGGACGGGACGCGCGCGGCAGAACTGCTGAACAATTTGCAGGACGCCGTGCGCGATGTCACCAGTGCCGTCAATCTCCTCTGGGACTCGTCCTCGGTAATCAACCGCTTCGAGGACACTGGCAAGGTGTCCTGGGAGGTCTGTGAACAGCTCGGGCTGGTCGGCCCGCCGGCGCGGGCCTGCGGCGCGGAAGGTGATGTCCGTCATGATTTCCCGGTCGGCATCTACCGCTTCTCACACATTCCGGTTTCGACGGTCAACACGGGGGACGTTTTCGCGCGGGCCTATGTGCGCTGGCTGGAAATTCAACGGTCGGCCGACTTCGTGCATGAACAACTGCAGATGCTGGCCAGCGGGGCGACGCTCACAACGCCACGCGAATTGGCCGCCGACTCGTTCGTGGCGTCGCTGGTGGAAGGCTGGCGTGGCAAGATTTGTCACGTGGCCATGACGGATGAGCGTCGCCACATTGCCCGGTACAAAGTCGTTGATCCGTCCTTCTACAACTGGATGGGATTGGCGATGGCATTGCGCAACCAGCAAATCTCCGATTTCCCGTTGTGCAACAAAAGCTTTAACCTGTCCTACTGCGGACACGACCTCTGAGGTGATTGTATGTTGGACATCCTATCAGCACGCTGGCAACAAGGCCATCGCACGATTTCTTTTCCAAAGGGACAACCGACGCTACCCGATCGGTTTCGAGGGGTGCCAGTGGTGGACCAGTCGAAATGCCCGGTCGGTTGCCGCGATTGCGCCGAGGCGTGCCCGACCAACGCGATCACGATTGATGGCAAAGGGTTGCGACTGGATCTGGGCCGGTGTTTGTTTTGCACCGACTGTGTCAAGGCGTGTCCGGAACAGGCGATCCGGTACACGCAGGACTTTCGCTTGGCGGCGCGCCAGCGCGAAGACCTCGTATTGCACGGCGAGAGTCTCAAGCTGGCGGAAGCGCTCGACAAGAAGACACGGCGACTCTTCGGTCGATCGCTG
>JBGPVO010000248.1:0-3528 GCA_041491705.1 Verrucomicrobiia bacterium | reverse complement strand
CCCAATCAGCAGCGAGCCGTTTGGAACGTCTCCTCCTGCGACGACCCTATATGATGCTGGCCGTGTTCGGGGTCATCACCGCTGGCGCACTTTTGATAGGATGGACAACACAATTCGACTACAACGTGCTGAACCTGCAGTCAAAGGGTATGCCGTCGGTCGAGACGGAGTTGCGACTGCTGCGAGCCGATGTGGAATCGACCTTGTTTGCGGCGATTGTGTGTGACGACATCAAGCAGGTACGAGACTTGCAGGAGCGCCTGAGCAAACTTCCCAGCGTCGCGACCGTCCACAGCATCGCTGAGCTAATTCCCGAACAGCAGGACCAGAAGGCCGAGATCATCCGTGGCATCCAGCGGGAACTCGGCTCGGTGCGATTCGAAATCCCGCCGTCAGATCCGGCTGATGCCGAGCTGGTGTTGAGGTCGCTGGCGTCGTTGCGCTTGCGCGCCAACCAGCTCCTGCGCACGGCCACGGAACGCGGTGATTCGGCAAGCGAAGCCGCACTGAAACCGTTGGTGGAAACGACCACGCAGACGCGCGCAAAACTGCAAACCTTGGAACCAAGCGAATTGCAACAACGCCTGGCGAAGTATGAGAAGCGGTTCTATGCGGACTTGCAGGCCCAACTGCAACTCATGGCCGATCAGGTTGTGAACCGGCCCATGACCATTGGTGACGTCCCGCAAGAGGTGCGTGAGATGCTGATCGGAAAGACGGGCAAGTTTCTCGTTCGGGTGTTCCCGAAGGAGAACATTTGGGAGCGGGAGCCGCTGGTGAAATTTGTGCGCGAAGTGCAGTCGGTGGCGCCGAAGGTGACGGGCACACCACTGGGGCTTTACGAGTTCGTGGAAATCCTGAAAACGGGATATCGCAATGCCGCATTGTGGGCGTTACTCGTGATCGCCATCCTCATCTTCATCGATTTTCGCGGCGGGTATGCCACCCTGCTGACGATTCTACCCTTGTTGGTAGGGACGGCCTGGATGTTCGGGACGATGGTGGTCTTGGGAATCAATTTCAACCCGGCCAATATCATGGTACTGCCGTTGATTGTCGGCATCGGCGTGGCGTACGGGATTTATGTCGTCCAACGCTACCGCGAGAGTCATGAAGCGACGTTCTACAGCAAGAGCACCGGGCGCGCAGTCATCCTCTCGTCGATGACAACGATGTTTGCTTTTGCCAGCCTGCTCATTGGCGCGCACCGCGGGATCCGCAGCCTCGGCTTGGTGACAACCATTGGGGTTCTAGCCTGCCTCATCGCGGCGCTGGTTCTCCTGCCTTCGCTGCTAGAGATTGCGCGCCGCAAGGGATGGAAGGTGTAACTGCGCGACGGCGATTTGGAGGAAGCGAGCCAGCTTGGCGCCGGAATGTTTGGCGCGATAACCGAGTCGCGCCAGGTCGGCGAGCACTCGGGGGTCGCGCGCACAACTGGCAAACACACGGTCCGGACGCAACTGGCCAAGGACGAAGTAATCGTTGAATTCGTCGGGCAGATTTTCGTGAACCTTGTCCGTGATGCAGCGTACGGCCAGAAAATCGATCTTTCGGGCCGCACAGACCGTGGCAACGGCGCTGGTTTCCATGTCAACAGCAAGAGCACCGGTGGCCTTGCCGATCCGTGCCTTGTTCTCGGCCCGCAGAACCATTTCATCCGTCGTCATGATTTTTCCGTAGTGGACACGTATTCCCGAGGTGTCATCGCCATGAATACGATTGGGGTGAACGGGTTTGTGAGTCGAATCCCACGTGATTTGGTCGCCTTGATCCTTGCGAAGTTCGAGAATCTCAGTGCCGACGACGATGTCGCCGTCCTGGATGTCCGGTTGGAGCCCGCCTCCAAACCCTGAGCTGATGATCAGGTCGGGACGGTAGCAGCGAATGGTTATCTCGGCGGCGATACGGGCGCATTCCTTGCCGATACCGAGCGCCAGCAGGGCGACAGGTTGGCCGCCAAGCGTGCCTTCATGGAAATCGAGATGTTCCTGGCGGATGACATGGTCCGCGTCGGCACGGCGCAGTATGGGCCGTAGTTCCTGACGAACGGCAACGAGGATGGCGATCATGGCTCCCGGCGCATCAGAGCGGCGCCGCTACAACCACATTAGCTGCAGCAATCGTTGTTGCCATTGCTGTTGGCGGCCGCCACCGCGGCGGTAACTTCCCGTTCCGCCAGCGCTTGTTGGATATTCGCCGGCACGAAGTCACGCTTGCCCGTGAGGTGACCACGTCCCGCGGTCACGCCGTTATAGGCATCCACATGCGACGCATCGGTAACAGGCTGCGGCTTTTTCCCGAAGTTGTACCGGATGAGCTTCCACGTATCGCCGCGTTGTGTGTCGATGCCCAGTGACGGCGTAGGCTCGTAACCGCAATGCGTCATGCAATTCTCGCAACGTGGGTCGCGGGCGACGCCGTCGAAGACGCCGTATTTGTCCCAGTCGACCTTTTCGAGCATTTCCTGATAGCGCTCATAGTGACCGTCGGTCATGAGGTAACAAGGGGCCTTCCAGCCCCGGATGTTGCGGGTTGGGATCGCCCAGGCCGTGCAATGCAGGTCGCGTTTGCCGGCGAGGAACTCCAGATAGATTGGCGAGCCGAAGAACGTGTACTTCTGGCCCCATTCGACGACGCTCTTGAACTTCTCGCGCGTGAGCTTGCGGGTGAGGAAGAAGTCTTCGGGCTGCTTGTTCAGCCGCTTGATCATGTCCTTCTTGGCGGCGTCATATTCGTAACCGGGAGTGATGGTGTGACCGTCCACGCCAAGATTCGAGAGGAAATCGAACATTTTCTCGATCTCGTCCATGTCGGTCTCTTTATAGATGGTGGCGTTCGTGGCGACTTGATAGCCGAGAATCTTGGCCATCTTGATGGCTTCGATGCATTCCTTGAACACGCCTTCGCGTTCGACGATGAGGTCGTGAATGTATTCGAGACCATCCACGTGGACGTTCCAGTACATCCATTTCGTGGGCTTGATACCGGGGCGACCGTCGTTCTTGCCCTTCCGAATCTCGGCGGCTTCCTTCTCGGTGATGAGGTTTTGCGCGAGCAGCGCGCTGAGCTTCGGTTCGACGCCAGCACTGTAACTGCGCGCCAAATACTCGCGCATCTTCTTGCGCATAAACATTGCGTTCGTGCAGATGTACACGATGCGGCCTTGGTCGAGCAGGCCGGCGACGAGTTCCTCGATCTTTGGATAGATGAGGGGCTCGCCGCCGCAGATGGACACCATCGGCGCGTTGCACTCGATGGCGGAGCCGAGGCAGTCCTCAAGGCTCATCATGTCCTTGAGATTGGTGGAGTACTCGCGGATCCGGCCGCAACCCGTGCAGGTCAGGTTGCAAGTGTGCAGTGGCTCCAACTGGAGCACGAGCGCGAACTTCCCGGTCTTTTTCAGTTTGTTGGTGATAATGTGTCGGGCAATCTTCGCCGACAATGTAAATGGGAATCTCATCTATGCATCTCCTGTTAATCGAATCTCAAACTTCGGTTAGGTGCGCCAGGGCGCGGAGACGCGCCACT
>JBGPVO010000247.1:0-3532 GCA_041491705.1 Verrucomicrobiia bacterium | reverse complement strand
TCAACTCGATCGGCTTCCGGCAAGGTCTGCACGAACCTACCGGCTGCACTCGCGTCCTCCAGCACCCAGTAAGAAAGTGCGCTCCTCATGGATTCAGCCCGCGCCGGATCGTCTGCCCCTAAATCACCCGCCCACCGTGTCGCTGCTTCCGGTTCCGACCGAGCCCAGGCCGAAGCGACGCCGACCACGGCCCCGTTCCGAGCTGAATCACTCTCCAAGCCCTCCGCCCAGTGGATTGCCGCAGGCGGGTTGGCCGCAGCCAAAGCCTGCGCCAAATGTCCCGCGGCAGCATCTTGTCCCGGGCCCTCAGACATTTGCGCGACGTATTGACCGGCATCCTGTGGGTTCTTCGCGCACCATACATCAAGCACGTTATTCAAGGCCAATCCCTGTAGCTCACCGTCAGGCAAGGTTTTGAGCCAAGACACGGCCGTTTCAGGCTGTTGCGCGGCCAGTGCGCGTGCCACGTCCAGTGCGGCCGCAATTTGCACAGTACCTGCGGGGAGCCGGCTCACCATCTGGCTGGCGGCTTGGGGATCGTCGGCAGTCAACTGTTTCAAACTGGCGGCGAGAATCCGGTCCAACGGGCCCCCTGAGAGAAACTGTTGGGCCAGCTCGAGCGTACGCCGGGGGTCGTGTGTTGACAGAGTGATGAGTGTCGCCTCCAGAGCGGCGGCTCGTTCAGTGGCGTCACCGAGATGTTCCGCCCAGTTGATGGCGGAAGCCGCGTCACTGCCCGCCCAGATTGTTGCCAGGGCACGAAGCGCATTTACCCGGCTCTCGCCGGCAGGCACCAACTCCAGGTAACTCAAGGCGCTCGGTACGTCCCGGCGGGCAAACTGATCGAAGAGGATGCTATATATCAACCGCTGTTCGCGGGTTGTCGCCATATCGTGCGCCAATATGAGCGCGCGCTTCGGCTCGCTCTGTCCCAAGGCCCCCAGAACCATGAGCAACCCCTCCGTGTACTCCTCCCCTTGAGGCATGGCCCGCATGTAAGCCACCGCCGCCTCAGGATTCTGCTTGAACAATAATGCGAGAATGAACCCAAAGTCCATCAAGCGCTTTCTCGGATCTTGCTCACGCAGGGCCTGGTCGAGTTCCGCCGTCAGATGGTCGGTTGAAGCTGAAGATCGGCTGAAATCGTTGGTCGAGCTTGCGGGAACTGCAAGCGGTGCGGGGGCAGACGTCCGGGCGCTCGGGCCCGACTTGTTCTTATGAGAAGCGCCACGCCAAAACAACAAGGCCCCAACCACCATGACCGCAAGCGGCACGGCAACTATCAGGATCTTCCGGCGTTTGAAATCCGAGTCGATCACGGGCCTTTACCTTGCGAGAACAACATCCGGGCCGCGTGATAAGCGCGGCCCGGACGAACTTCCAATGCGTTGGCCTAAACCGTCTGTTCAGTTGCGCGGGTTGGGCGCACCGGCAGTGAAGTCGGCGGCGTTGTTATTTGTATCCGTGGCCCCCCCGTTGGCGCGCAGGTCAGCCGTAGTGTTTGAAGGCGCTGGCGCGGGTCCGGAGCCTTCGAAGGCGTCGGCGGAACCGTAGCCAACAAAGTCCGCCACTGCGCCACTGCCGACCGGATTGTCAACCGTGAGCAGGGTCTGGGTTTTGGTGAGAGCCACCTTGCCGGCGGTGGCCGACATACTGATCGTGCCAATCGCCTCGGGAGTTGGCAGGTTCTGGGTGCCGCCGCTTCCCGCAGCCTCCTGCACAAGGTAATAGTGGCCAGGCTGAACTGTACCGCTCAGAGTTGTCTCCTGCCAACTGCTGCCCGACGCGCTGGCATATTGGACGGCGTAGTTGCTCAGGTCCACCGTTGTCGTGCCTGCATTGTACAGTTCGATGAAGTCGTTCTTATACGTGGCTCCGCTGTTGCCGCCGCCACCGTAAACCTGGCTGATGACCACCGAACCGCCGGACCCGGACGTCACGGTAAAGTTGCTGGAACTGATCGCGGTTCCGCCGGGTGTCGTGACGCGGATTGGCCCGGTGGTGGCGCCGCTGGGCACCGTGGCGGTGATCTTGATGTTGGAATTCAAGGTGAAGCTTGCGCTGGTCCCGTTAAACGTCACGACCGAGGCGGAATTGAAGTTCGTGCCGTTGATGGTGACGCTGGTGCCAACCGTGCCGCTCGTGGGCGAAAAGCTGGTGATGACAGGGGCGGGCGTACCGGAAACAACGGTAAAGTTGCTGGAGCTGGTCGCGAGGCCACCGGGTGCGGTGACGGCAATCGGCCCGGTGGTCGCGCCGGCGGGAACCGTGGCGGTAATCTTGATGTTGGAATTGACCGTGAAGCTCGCGCTGGTCCCGTTAAACGTCACAACCGAGGCGGAATTGAAGCCGGTGCCATTGATGGTGACGCTGGTGCCGACTGTGCCGCTGGTGGGCGAGAAACTTGTGATTCCGGGAGCGGCAGCACCATCCACTTTGGCCCGCAGCACCGCGGCGACGCTGGCGGGCAGGGCCGTGAAGAAAGTATATCCCGTATCGGTTTGGATCTGATTGGCCGAGGTGACATAATTTGTCCATGACGTGCTGCGGATTCCTGCAATGTTGGGCATCTTCAGCGAGATCACCCGGGTGGACGTGGTAATCCGGCTCAGCGCACTGCCGCTGCCCGAAGGAACCACAACCGCGATCTTCCATGTGTATCCCGGAATGGAAACCTTCCCGCTTGGTTGGATGCGAGAGCCGTTGAAAGTGCTCGGCCCACACGTGATCAGCATTTCATTGCCGGATTGCGCGAGCGTGCGGCAATAGCTCTCAAAACTCTCCCACGGACCCTGATTGTTGTCCGGCGTCTGGGGGATGATGTTCGACATGTAAAACACCAGCGAATTGTCCGTGTCGTTATCGGTGCGATCACCAGACGGGCACATGTGACCGCGATCATAACCCGAATTTGTGTAATCGCTCGTGGTGACCTCGTAAAAGCCCGACGGCAGGGTGGTGTCGGTGTGGAACGACCCGCGCCCGCTCGTGCCCACGTCGCTCGAAGTCAGGTCCCAACTCGCCCAATTCGGCTCGCCCAAACTATCACTGTAATCGAGCGATTCCACTGTGCGCTGAATCAGATAGTGGTTGTGGTTGTTCGGGTCGGTGGTGGCACCACTGGGGTTGCCCAGTTGCATCTGCTGCGAAGTGCCGATGATGGCGCCAGCTTGCAAAACGGCAAAGAACAACGCTGATGCGCCGACGAGGAATGGAAACAGCTTTCGCGTGAACGAACTCTGCAGGGTGGAATTCATAGCGTGGATGCGTTCCTTACGGTTGCGGACGTTGTGTTACTGTTAACTAACCTATAACATCCCGACACCTGTACGAACGGAATCGTTCCCTATGCTTCAAGGACGATTCTGTCAAGCATTCATTTCCGTTCCAGCAGTCGGGTGCCAAGCGAATGACTTGAACGCGTTCCTCGACCGGAAAGAATCAAGGACGATATCAAATGGACCAACTTGCGAGGGCGAGTCTCTCGTCCGCGCAGCTGCTGCCGGTGCGGGGGCCGGCGTCCGGGCGCTCG
>JBGPVO010000246.1:0-3568 GCA_041491705.1 Verrucomicrobiia bacterium | reverse complement strand
TACACGGAATGCGTGAACGCCCACACAAACAGCCGCAACAACGAGTCGGGTAGCAACACGAGGACGTAGGCAGTCGCGGCCACCGTCATGGCCGCCGTGACGTTGAAAATGTGGTGAGGCGTGAGGTTCAGCGGCGTGGTCAGGACCCAGTACGCGCCTGCCGCGGCAAAAATGCCGACGAACGAGAGCAGATTGCTCGCGGCCAAGACGGCGCCCTTTTGTTCCTTGGCCGGGCGATGCTGCAGCAGGGCGGAGATCGGCACGATGAAAAAACCTCCGAAGAATCCGAGCGCGCCGAGCAGCGGCCAGAGAGAACTGAACGTGTGGTTGGGCCGCCCAAGAACGAAGCTGAAGATCGTCAAGCCGAGCGCGCCCAGCGGCACCAGCCCGTACTCGATTTTGCCGCCTGAAAAATAGCCCGCGGCAAAGCTGCCCACCCCGATGCCAACCGCCAGCGCGACGACGAGTAGACTCGTGTTCAGCTCGCCCAGGTGCATGCGGTCGCCGAGATCGAATACTCCTTGAAACACGAGTTGGCCAACGAACGAAAAATAGATGTTCCCGAGACACGCCAGCCACAGTACGCGATCACCCCGCATCAGACGGATTTGCGACAGCAGATCGCCGAGGGAGTTGGCGTTATAACGTCGCGTTGGGTCAGCGGCGGGCACGCGCGTGATGCCCAGGCTGGTAGACAATCCGACGGCAGCCAACCCGACCAGGATGAATCCCGTCCAGCCAAGTTGCCATTTGAACGTGCCATAAAGAAATCCGCCGGCGGCGGCCCCGGAGATGATGGCGAGGAACGTGCCCAGCTCCAGGATACCGTTGCCCCAGGACAACAGTTTGTCCGGCAATAGTTCTGGCAGCAGGCCGTACTTCGACGGCCCGAAAATCGCACTATGCAGGCCCATGAGAAACACCGCGGTGATCCCCATCCACAAATTGCCCATGAAGAAGGCAGTCGCGGCAAAAGACATGATACCGATTTCGAGGACCTTCACGCCGATGGTGACCGAACGTTTGCTGTGACGGTCGGCGAGGAACCCACCCGTCATCGAAAACAAAATGAATGGCAGCGAGAACACCGCCGTGATGAGTGGCACCAGGGCCTTGTGCCAGAGGGGCGGCAGCGCAAGACTCAGCCCGAAAAACGTGACCAAGGTCTTCAGCGCGTTGTCGGAGAACGCGCCTTGAAATTGGGTGACGATCAGACTCCAGAAACCGCGCCGCCAGGGTTGTTCGGGCGTTGTCGTGGTCACAGAAGGCGGAGTGTATCGACGTGCCGGTCGCGATTCAAGCCGCGAGCGCATGGGCCCAGGGACCTTGACGATCTACTTCGGAAACTCAATCCGTTGTAGCTCGAAGTCGCCGAGGTCGAGCGGTACATCGCTGCGCCCGTTGGGCAGTTCCGGTACGGTGAACTCACGCCTGAAGCTGTGTCGCACGATGGAAACGCCATTGCTGAGTGGTTCGGTCAGAGAGATCTGCACCTCGTACGTGCCTGAAGATACATCCTCGACGCGGAAAGAGCCGTCGGCGCTGATTACCATTGGGTAGGGGTGCATCTCCATTAGACGCCACTGGTTTTTTTCTTCCTGGGTCATCGTCGACCATTGCTCGGGGAATTTCGACAGTGGGATGACCGTGGATACGTGCGGAGATAACCCAACCCAGTCAATCTGGTTTTCAAACCCGGCGGGCGCAACGAGGCGTCCAATAACCGGTTGTCCGGTGCCGCCCAATGCTACAGTGACGGTCTCGCCCGGCTTGACTTCGAGGGACATCGCCGACGGATAGAGAATGACCACACCGGGGCGAACCCGGTCGAAGGCGAAATGACTGCTCTCGTCGGTTGAGACCGCATTATAGACGGTACGGATGCGGGCGCCCATAGGCACGTAGTTCATACGGATTTCCTGGTTTGACATCGGTTTTGTGCCGACGAAAAACGTGCCCTCCACGCGACCCCACGGCTGCAGTGTGATTTGGACAGGAACGTTCAGCGCATCGGATGGAATTGCGGCAAACCCGCCATCGTGGACTGCCACCAGTGTGAACGTCTCGCGCTCGACAGGGAGCGAAAAGCTGCCGTCAGTTCCCGCAGTTGCCACAACTGCTTGCCCCATCTCGGATTTAATCAGCCTGCCATCCGACAGGTGCACCCCACTGCCCGTCCAAGCTAAAGCCACGTCTGCCCCGACCGCAGGTGAGCCATTCGGCAGTCGGATAACGCCTGTCAATCTACCGGCTTTCTTCAGTTTGAAATCAACGACCAGCGTGCCTTCGTCGGTCTTGAAAGCTCGCGAAACGGCAGGCTGATAGCCATCGGCCTCAACACGAACAACATGCCCTTGACTCACAGTGTTGGTGGTAATCATTTTCTGCCAGTTCACGATGGTCTCAACGTAACTTACGCAAGATGGCTCGCTGTAAATCTCAATTTCGTACCGGCCATTCGTGAACGCTACCGATGGCCTAGGCCCATCCCAGAAGGCGTGGCCATCATCTCCGCATGCGACGCCGAGAATCGTCTTGAACCTGGTAACGGGCTGGCCGGTGTCCGCATCCACCACCGTGCCGTGGATGCGCTGGGGAGGAAGCAGCGTGACGATTTGTTCCTCCTCCGACGGCTTCAAGCTGTATGTGCTGTTGCGCACGAAACCTTCCTTGGTGATACAGAACTTGACTTCGTCAGGAGGCGCGTTGCTCCAAAGAAATCGCCCCTGCGCATCCGTCTCGGTCTCCCATTTGATCGAGCGATGTCCGCGCCAGGTGTCGGCCCCGACCCAAGCGACTGCAATCGGTCTTCCCTCTTTGTCCAAAATACGGCCACGGATCGTATGAGCTTTGGCGAGGCGGACTTCCAGCGGTCTCGACTGAGCGTTAACGTCGAGAGCAATCAATTCCGGCGCGTAGCCTTCGGCCTGAAACGTCAGCATCAACTCTCCGGGCTTGGCATTGGCAAAGCAAAACCGTCCTTGGGCGTCAGTTTCCGTTGCGGGCACCGAGGGTGAGCCCCAGCGATCATGACCTTGTATCACCGTTGCTCCTTGAAGGGGGCGACCGTTCTCATCGAGCACCACACCGTAGACCGTCAATCCTTTCTTCATCACCATCACACCCGTCATGTCGCGTAACTTGTCTGTTGGCGGCTTTGGCGTGTCAACAGTGTCCCGGCCACTGATGTAGTCAGGATGCGTCAAATGAATCCGCAAATCCTTCAGATCGGACGGTGCCTGATCGAAATGCCACCGTCCTTGCGCGTCGGTCACCACCTTGTAATCAGAAATGTCGACGAGCACTCTTTCAACCGATTCGTACCAGTCTCCACCACTGCAACTCACATGGACAGAGGCATTCGGTATGGGTCTGCCCGCCTCGTCTTGGATGATCCCGCCGATGGAAGTGGCGGCCTCGAGCGTAAACGTGAATTCCTTCGGCAGCCGATACAGGCCACCGTGCGTCCGCCAAATCACCATTACCGGCACGAAACCCTCTTTGTGCGCCCTGACCACGAGGCCCGGCAAATTCTTCTCGGGTAATTGAACTTGGTAGCGTCCCCCCT
>JBGPVO010000245.1:0-3579 GCA_041491705.1 Verrucomicrobiia bacterium | reverse complement strand
GGTCTCGTTGAAGTTGTCGCCGAGTGACGGTCCTTGCTTGAATTGACCGGCGAACATATCTTCACGGTTATCGGGAGGGGTGTTGCCGTTGAACGCCTGCTCGGTGCCGCAGTACAAACACGGGATGCCGCGCGCCGTGTACAAGAACTCCAGCGCGACGTTGAGGCGGTTCGTGTTGTTATTGGCGTTGGCCGAACTCAGGAACCGCGGATGGTCGTGGTTGTCAAGGAACGTGACGAGGCGGTACCAGGCGTTGGAGTCGTAATTGGCCGCGATCGCGTTGTAGTGGTCCTCGATCTGTTTCGTATTGCCCGTGGCGGTGGCAAAGACGGAGTTGACCGTAAAATAGAGCGGGTAATCGACCATGGAGTCCATCTCGTAACTTCCACCCGCTTTCGTACCAGTGTACGAACCGACCTTCGCATCCGAACCATCCTCGGTTTCGCCGAACATGAAGAAATTCGATTTGTTGATTGAGGTGCCGAATAAGTGGAGCTGCGGGCACCAATATTGCCAGAAGCCCTGGTCCACGTGTTTGGCCGTGTCGATGCGGAAACCATCGAAATCCGCCTGGCCGACCCAGTATTCATAGATATTGGCCATGTTCGTGCGGACATACGTGGTTTCCGTCCGCAAGTCGTCGAGACCCCGCAACTCACCGAGTTCGACCTGCGTCGTGTCATTGAAGTTCTGAATGAGGCCGTTGGTGTGGAACAACGACGAGATCGTCGGGTTAAGGTTGTTCGTGTTAAAGGGTGGGGGATACTGCTTCGCGGGGTTCGTGAATCGCATGGTATAGCCGCTGGGCGGATACTTGAACGTGGTCGTGTAGCCAGAGTCCCCGCTGCCGATGATGTCGCCGCCGTGATTGCAGACAATGTCGAGGATGACATACAGACCGCGCGCGTGTGCCGCAGCAATCATATTGGTCATGTCGGTGAACGTGCCCCAGTGCGGGTCGATGCTGTAGAAATCCCAGCCGGAATACCCGTGATACTGGCCGGAGGTATTTCGAATGATCGGCGAAATCCAAATCGCAGTGGCGCCGAGCGACTTGATGTAATCGAGCTTTTGTTGCAGACCGATGAAATCACCGCCGTGGATCGCGCCGTTACTGGAGGGGTTGTAGGTCCCGTCAGGGTTGTTGGTGTTGTTGGCCGTGTTACCATCTTGGTAACGATCCGTGATCACCTGATAAATGCTTTGGTTGCGCCAGTCGGCTGGTGGGGGCGTCGCCGCGGGCGGAGGCGACTGCACGGCATAGGAAAACGGATTGGCCTGCGCCACCGATTCGATCTCGGTGTTGAACCTCGTGGAGTCGCTGCCGTAGATGAAGGTTGGCAGGTGATCGCTGAAGGGAATCTTGAAGTAATACTGTACCGTGTCGCCCGGGCCGTAGACATTCGCGGGAATCGAATTGGAATAATATACGTTGTTGGGATTGTTGGTCCCTGTCTTGTAGAAAAACAGCGGCAGTGAATTCCACGTCGAGTCCGTCGAGCGTTTGTAGAAAGCCGTACTGCCTGTCTGCACCTGGTCTCCGGGATTGCCGCTACCCTGAAACTGATTTCCCGTGAACAGTTGGACCGCCGTGTTCGAGTAAATGGCGCTGAGCGGATTGCGCATGGTGACGCCGAGATCGCCTTCCACGTCGCTCGGAATGTGAAACACGTTGCCGGTCGTGCCTTTGAAGTTCGCGTTCGTCGTCAGCAGCACCCGATCCACACGCATCCCATCCTCACGCATCCACAAGCTGAACGTGTGTATGCCGCTCGAACCCGGTGTGACGATCGGGATGCCGCCACCGCCCGAGCGATTCGTCGTCCAATTCCAGGCGTTGTACTGGCTGGAGACAAGCGTGATGGCGGAAGCGGTGTTGGTTGTGCCGTCAACGCCCGCATGAACGGAGTCATCGTTGCCATTGGTCGCGTAAGCGCGGATCCAGACGTAGTGCGTGGCATTGACGGAGAAATTGACGGTGTACTGCAGTTCGGGCTGAGTCGTCAGCCACGTCGAGCCGCCATTGTTGAGGCCGTTGTTCGGTGTCGCCTCCATATAGCCGGTACCGGCGAACCCGGCGACGCTGTTGGACAAGTCCCACTGATGATCGCTGCCGTGTATCAGTTGGGTGTCGAAATCCTCGGCCTCGAAAAGTACGATGCCGGCGCTCTCGGTGTTGGTAACGGCCTGCGCCCTGATCTGCGCGAATGCACACACCAGTCCAGTTGCGGACAAGACAACTTGGACGACCCTATTCATGAGATACCCAACATCCTAACTCAACCACAGTTACGCTGTCGATACGGCGCGCAGGTCAACCGCTTTACATATTCGGCCAAAACAAGGCCACGTCAACTCATCTGAACCATGGATCGCGACTAGCGGACAGCTTTTTTCAGCACTTCGGCCTTGTCCGTGCGCTCCCACGTGAAGGCATCAAGATCGTCCGTCTTGCCGAAATGACCGTAGTTGGTTGTCTTGCCGTAAATCGGTCGCAGCAAGTTCAAGTGCTTGATGATATTCGCAGGCTTGAAGCTGAATACTTCGAGCACTGCCTTCTCAATCTTCTCATTCGGAACCTTGCCCGTGCCGAATGTCTCGACGAGAACGCTCACCGGTTCTGGGAATCCGATGGCGTAGGCAAACTGGATTTCACAGCGTTCGGCCAACCCCGCCGCCACGATGTTCTTCGCGACGTAGCGGCCCATGTACGCGGCGCTGCGATCGACCTTGCTCGGGTCTTTGCCGCTGAACGCGCCGCCGCCGTGCCGGCCCATGCCGCCGTAGGTATCCACGATGATCTTGCGGCCCGTGAGCCCGCTGTCGCCTTCAGGGCCGCCAATCACGAACCGGCCGGTCGGATTGATGAGATAGCGCGTATCTTTATCGAGAAGCTTCTTCGGAATGGTCTTCTTGATAATTTCCTCGATGAGGATTTCCGAAATCTCCTTGTGCTTCACATCGGGCGCGTGCTGGTTGGAAATGACGATCGTGTGCACGCGGACCGGCTTGTAGCCCTCGTATTCGACCGTGACCTGCGTCTTGCCGTCGGGGCGCAGCCAGGGAATCTTGCCGTTCTTGCGGGCGTCGCGGAGGGCTTTGCCGAGATTGTGTGCAAACATGATCGGCGCGGGCATCAGTTCGGACGTCTCGGTACAGGCGAAGCCGAACATCAGCCCCTGATCACCAGCGCCCTGCTCGGCGGTGGCCTTGCCTTCGGCGGCCTTGTCATCAACGCCCTGTGCGATGTCCGGGCTTTGCTTGACGATGGCGCAGAGGACCTGGCAATCCTCATCGTTGAACACCGCGCTGACGTTCTTCGTGTAGCCAATCTCACGGATGGCCTCGCGGACAATCTTGCAGTAGTCGAGGTGCGTCTTCGTGGTGATCTCGCCGGCGAGCACGACGAGATTGGATTTGGCGAGGGTTTCGCACGCCACGCGGCTTTTCGGGTCCTGCTTCAAGCAGGCATCCAACACCGCGTCTGAGATTGTATCGCAGACCTTGTCCGGGTGACCCTCGGTCACCGATTCCGATGAAAACAAATACCGTTTCTTGTCCATACACTCCTTAGGTTTT
>JBGPVO010000244.1:0-3608 GCA_041491705.1 Verrucomicrobiia bacterium | reverse complement strand
GGTCGGTGGTGACGATCGAGGTGATGCGCAGCGCGCTGCTGGAGTCGGTCGGGTCGGTGCCGGCGAGGAACTCCTGCATATTGCTAAACCCATCGCCGTCGGGGTCACACCCGGCACACGATTGATCGTTCGTCGTGGCGCCGTTGCCGAAGAATTGCTGCCGCCACCAGTCCGGAATGCCATCACCGACGCTGTCCCGCCAAACAGTGGTCGTGGCGCTGGCCGTGTTGTTCGCAGTGAACGGGTCAAACTCGTTGCCTTGCACCGTCGCGGTGTTCGTAAGGTTGGTAATGTTGACCGTGGCGGTGGGCGCGACGACGATCGTGATCGTCGCGATGCCGTTACTGGCGAGATCGCCAAGATCGCAGGTGACAACGCCGCCGATGTTCGTGCAGGTGCCCTGACTTGGAGTCGCGGAGACAACCGTCACGTTGGCGGGCACGGCATCGGTCACGATGACTCCCGTGGCGGTGGCGGGGCCGATATTGGTGATTGTCAGCGTGTACGTGAGCGGCTGACTCGTCAGCACGGGATTGGGCGAACCGGTCTTGGCAATGGCCAGGTCCGCCAAGGGACTGACCACGGTGACGACCACATCGGTGTTGTTGGAGAAATTCGGGTCGCTGGTTGCAGAGGCAACGACGGCGGTATTGGTGATTGTGCCGACAACCTGTGGCGTGACGAGAACGGTAATCACCGCATTGCTGGCGTTCGGCAGTGTGTTGAGGTCGCAGGACACCGTGCCGTTGATGTTCGTGCAGGTGCCTTGACTCGGCGCGGCGGAAACGAAGGTGACACTGGCGGGCAGCGTGTCCGTGATGGTCACGCTCTGCGCATCGGCAAACCCGGCGTTGGTCACCGTGAGTGTGTAGGTCAATTGTTGGCCCACCGGCACCGGGTTCGGCCCGGACGATTTGCTCAACGCAAGCTCGGCTTGCAGGACGATGTTGGTCACGATGATGTAGTCGGGGCGCATGTTGGTGTTCACGCCCAGCGGGCCGCTGGCGACAAGCGTGACCGTGTCGGTCCTGGTCACGCTGTAAGTATGCAACACGGACGCCGCCAGGGTGTTGCTGGTGGCCCCGTCGCCGAAATCCCAGAAGCAATTCGTGATTGTGCCCGAAGACGTGTTGGTAAACGTCACTATCAGGGGCACAAGGCCGCTGGTCGGGCTCCCCGTGAAGTCGGCCGAGGGCGGTACCGCGCGCGTGCCGGACACAGCGTTTGGGGAACCGCCGCGGTTGCTGGGGGAAGTGATGGGTTTGGTGAAAGTGCCTGCGGTGATGGGGCTGAAGGTCACGGTCACCAGTCCGGTCTGCCCCGAAGGGAGGTTAAATGGACTTCCGGCGGTGACCGAGAACGGGCTGCCCGCGTTGCTCACGGTCGCCGTGCCGGTCAACGGCTGGCCACCAGTGTTGATGACCTGAAATTGTCGGTTGCTAGACTGCCCCGCGGCCACCAAACCGAAGGCGAGACTGGCCGGCTGCACCGATAATTGCGCTGCGGTGGTGTGAGTCTGTGTGGCAAGGACATTGATCAGGTTCGTGCCGTTCGGGGTGCCCCAGCCGGTGCAGAGGTCGTAGCCGGTCACGGCGAAGAATTTGGTTCTACTTCGGGACCAGGTATTATTGCCGGTCGTAATGTCATGAAAGGAAGCCGTGTAGTTCGGCCCTTTGCCGATCGAATAAACGGCTGGGTTGAGAAAGCCAACTATCGGCAGATTGTTGGCCACGGCCTGCTGATTGATCAGCGCGGTAAAGCCAGCCCACAACGGGGCGGCGCAACTGGTGCCGCCAAAGATGTTCGAGCTGCCATTGTTATACGTAACGTACACGTTGTCTGCCGTCAGGGCCACGTCGGGAACATTGCGCATGGTCGTCGATCCCAGATTGGCGGCCATGCTGATGCCTTGTTGCCACGGCGGGATGGAGTAGTAGGTGCTGATCCCGCCGCTGCTGCCGGTGCCGTGACCCCAGTTCCAAACAGTCTCCGAAACGTAGGAACCGCCCGCACCAGTCGTCGACAACGTTGTCCCGCCGACTTGTGTGATGTTCGTGCTGTCCGACGGGAAAGGAATGGCCCCGACAAACGCGTCCGAGTCACCAGAGGCGTTGAAGAATGACTGACCCTGCGCGGCCATCTGAATAAATCCCTGCTCGGCTGTCGGGTTGGGACCACCTCCACCCCACGAACAACTGAGTTGCTTGGCCAGATTGTCGGTTGCCATGCGATTGATGAGGTCTTCCCAAGGGCTGGGATTGGGCGCTTCATAGACGATCACTTTCGATATTCCAGGCGCCATGGCGATGGCCATCTCAATGTCCAGTGCCACCTCGCTGTTGCCGCTGCCAGGTTTGCTCACCCCTCCGTCCACCGCCACATTCATAAGGGTGACGTTCGGCAGACCAGCCTGGCTTTCGTAGGTTGTGATGTCGTTGGTGTAATAGCCATCAAACTCCAGCAGCCCGATGCTCTGATTGGAACCGGTCAATGACGTGCCCGGGACATAGGCCGCTCGGAAATCACTACCACGATACGAACCGCCTGCCCCTGATCCGAGGTTAGGTGTTACGCTTGGCGTCTTGCTCGCAGGCCTTTCCTTGAGGTTCGGGTGCGGCAACGCGTAGTTGTCCAACCCACCAATATGCAGGACCGGCACCGGCAGAGCCAGCGTCGGTTCCGTGTCCGGCGCATAGAACGTGCGGGCTTCCGTCGGATGATTGTAGACGCGCATTGTTGTGTGGAGGGCTTTTTCAATGTCCGCGACAGTCCCTTCCACATCCAACACGACGCGATTCGGAAACGTGGCCGTTACCTGAAGACCGTTCGCCTTCGCAAAGTCCATGACCGCCACGTAATCCTCTTTCGTCGGGCCAAACATCTCGGCAAACTGCTCCGGCGTCAGATAGTGCCGGTATTGGGGATTGGCCGGGTCGTAAATCTGCTGGAGCAAGGCGTGGAGTGCTTCCGTGCTGCGCAACGGTAGCCCAATGGCCAAATGCAACCGATTCGTGCCGGGGAGTCCGCCCACGGGCTGCAAGCTCAACATCTTTACAGCCTGTGGTATGTGGCCGTTCAGCACCTGTTCTTGTGCAAAGACGGAAGAACTGGTCACGGCGGCGAGAAACAAGACGCAGAGTAGCATCTGCACAACACGCCGTGCTGGATTTGTCGGGATCACGAAGATAAGTAAACTACCACGCGCCGAACGAATCGGCAACACAAAAAGACGCGTCGGCAGCTCTGCGCACTCAGTTTTTATTGGCCTGCATGGAAGCGCGGCTCACTTCGCCATGTAGCGAATGAGGTCCACGCAGCGGTTGGAATAGCCCCACTCGTTGTCGTACCAACTGACGAGTTTGAAGAACCGGCTATTCAACTCGATGCCGCTGCCCGCATCGAAGATGCTGGAATGGGCATCGTGGATGAAGTCGCTGGAAACCACCTCGTCGCTCGTGTAGGCCAAGATGCCTTTGAGGTACGTTTCGCTCGCCTTCTTCATCAACGCACAGATTTCCTTGTAACTGGTTTCCTTCACCGTTCTGACGGTGAGATCGACGACGCTCACGGTCGGCGTCGGAACGCGGAACGACATGCCGGTGAGCTTG
>JBGPVO010000243.1:0-3609 GCA_041491705.1 Verrucomicrobiia bacterium | reverse complement strand
CTTCTTCACACGTGTTTCAGAACAAGGAGGCATTAGTGACGGGTTCCGCGACACGGGTTATATCGTGGAATACACAACCGCTCAATTCGACTGGACTCCATTGGCGTTGATGACAACTCCCGAGGCTCGCGAAGCTCGAATCACCTTCGTTCGCCAGCATCCCGAACTCGCCGATTCACCGGAGGTTTTGGCTCGAGCCCTCAAAGAAGCCGGTCTTTACTCCACAGAGACATCCGTTCACCAGATTGCAAAAAACCTTCCCAATCTTGTTGGTACCCGAAATAGTGAAAGGCCCGAATGAGCAAAGCATGCTATGCCTTTCGAAAAATTCACAACTGAAGATTAGACCATCCCTGACTCTCCTTGGTCGACCATCAACAATAGCGGTCAGATCTAGGGCCGCATCTCTTCCTTCCCCATTTTTGGTTCGTCGCCAACTACCATGATGCCTGTTAGTGACAGGTATTATGGTATTCATCTTGGTTTTGGTGTCGGTGAAGAAATGTTTCGCACGGCGACCGGCCAAGATCAGAGTCCTAACAACGCGTTCAGGTCGCGGACGAACCGTTGCCATTGATCACGTCGAGTTCGCCAGGCGCGGCGACCGTGGTCTGTCAGGCGATAGTATCTGCGACGGCGACCCGTCTTCGGCCCTCTCCAAGTGCTTGTCACAAGCCCTTGTTTCTCCAAATGATGCAGGACGTGATAAACAGTCCCTTCGTGCCAACGGGTGGTGCCCTTCGACTTCTCGACGATCTCACGCACAATGCCGTACGCGTATGCGGGCTTCCTGTTGAGCATATCCAACATCACCAAATCATACGACCCCGCTGCCAAATCCTTGCCGAATTGGTCAATTTTCATTCGCCGATACCTGTTAGTGAAAGGTATCATACCGAACACCGCGAGAAGTTCAACCGGAGAAGCGGCCGATGATCGCACTGCGACATGGCCAGCGACGCCGCTCTTTAACTCAGAGCCGACGAGGTAGTGATTGGTCGCCGGGATCGACAGCGGCGCGCGTTGATGGGGCGCTTCTGCGAAAAGCCGCGCCGAAAAAATTCCTGCTTTCATTCATCTTTGTGCTGGTCAATTTGTGCGGACAGGTTCATGGTGGTGCGCAATAGCTCTTCTCGAGCGGAAAAGGGGGTGAGGTGGAATGGCAACGAAGAAAAAAGGTAAGAAGAAGAAGGGTGGCAAGAAGAAGAGTCGTTAGTGTCACGGTCGCGCGGGCCTCACTGGAGACGTGAAGCCTGACGTCCCCGGTGACGCCCGCCAGGGCAGAAGTCGTCCCGTCAGCATTTTGATTGTGGCAGAGCCAAGTTCCCGGCTCTCGCCGCGATGAGATTTGTATTCCCCACCAACACTCCATGTGCGTCACGAGACCTGCATTCCCAATCTCTTCGCGCCCAGCGACGCTCGGAAGACCGGATACATCGACGCCGATTGATTCCGGTTTGAAAAATGAAGAGGCAGAAATCCCCTCTTTTCTGCTAACATTCTTCGCATGTCATTGTTTCTATTCTGGCTCGCAGTGGTAACGCTGCTGCTCGTGCTAGCGACGACAATCGAGTTCGCCGCGGGCAATGGTGCGCCGTCCCGGCTGTGCAGTTTGCCGCCATTCACCGGCGACAACGCGCACTGCCATGGGGCAAAGCGCTGGCATTGCGTGGGCATTCCCGTGACGGCACTGTTGTTTCAGTATATCGTGTGGCGGGTCACGTTGAAGACGCTGTGGAACAATGGAATCGACTGGCGCGGCACGCATTACTCGTTGCAGGGACTCAGAGCCAACAAGCTATGAAGGCCAAGCAGGACATCAAATCGCTCAATCGCGAGGAATTGGGCCAGTGCCTCCGCGATCTTGACGAACCGGCATATCGCGCTGATCAGGTTTTGCAGTGGGTTTACGAGAAGCAGGCCGAATCGTTCGACCAAATGAGCAATCTGCCGGCGGCGTTGCGTCAGAAGCTTGCCGCGAGCTTCGAACTCAACGCCGTCCATGCGCTCAAAACGCGAAATGCCACGGACACGACGGAGAAGTTTCTCCTCCAGCTCCGCGATCACTCGCTTATCGAGACCGTGCTCATTCCCGCTACGCCGGGGTTGACGACCAGCAGCGACCGGCACACCGTTTGCGTTTCGACGCAGGTCGGCTGCGCCTACGGCTGTAAGTTCTGCGCGAGCGGTCTCGACGGCGTGAAGCGCAACCTCACCGCGGCGGAAATCGTCGACCAGGTGCTACAAGTCCAAAAACTCAGCGGTGAGAAGGTCAACAACATCGTGGTCATGGGCATGGGTGAACCACTGGCCAATTACAACAACCTCATGCGCGCGTTGAAGATCATCAATGCGCCGTGGGGGCTCGGCATCGGCGCGCGGAAGATCACGGTGTCCACCGTGGGCCTTGTTCCACGCATTAAGCAGCTTGCCGATGAGCCGATGCAGATTCGCCTCGCTGTCTCGCTGCACGGTGCGACCGATGAGGTGCGCGAAAAGATCATGCCCGTGAACAAAAGACATCCGCTGAAGGAATTACTTGCCGCCTGTGATTACTACGTCAACACGAAGAATCGAATGATGACGTTCGAGTACATCCTCATCGACGGCGTCAACGACTCGCTCGAACAGGCGCACAAACTAGGCGCTATCGCCAAGCGTCTCCACGCCAAGGTGAACCTCATTCCCTACAACCCCGTCGAGGGCCTGTTGTGGAAACGGCCCGACCGCGACCGCTGCAAGATGTTCCAACACACGCTCCAGTCGCACGGCGTCACCGGCACGCTGCGCATCGAAAAAGGAACCGACATCAACGCCGCCTGCGGTCAACTCCGGTTGCAGCACGAGAGACCGTAACCCTCCGCATCGAAGATGCCGTGTCGCGTCGGTGAATGGAAGCGCGCAACAACGACGAAGTCGTCGTTGCGGTGTCGGATGCTACAGAGTCGTCACAGCGGGGCGACGTGTCCGTCCGCAAACAGCGTGTTCTTGGTACCGCTGCCGTCTTTGCCGATGTGAACGTTATCGTAGTCGTACATCAACGGCGCCTTCTCCGGGGGAAGATTCAACAAGGCGAACCCGGGCTTATCGATGATCGTGCCACCCAGCGCATAATTCCACTCGTAGCTGGAGCCCTCCTTGGTGAACCAATCGGCCAGATCGTTCGGGCACTTGAACACGGGCGCGTTGTCGCCGACGTAGGTACTCAGCAGATCGCGAATCCGCGGCAGCGGATGGGCCGGGTCAGCCGGCATGGTGGGCAATCCTTCCGCCATCGGCAGATGGGAAGTGTAGTCTTGCGCATACGCCACCACAGCGATGCCCAACTGCCGCAGGTTGTTCAGGCAATACGTGTCGCGGGCCTTGGCCTTCGTTTTGCCGAGCACTGGCAACAGCATACCTGCCAGGATGCCAATGATGACAATCACCACCAACAACTCAAGCAACGTAAAGCCACGCACGGATCGTTTCTGAATGTGCGCGTGCCTGATCATTGTTGGCCACCTCGCGCGGCTCGCGCCGCGCGCCGTTGGGCAATGCGCTGGTAACGCTCGGCTCGTTCCTGGGGGGTTGAATCCTTGATGCGCTGCACCATCCGCTGCTGCATCT
>JBGPVO010000242.1:0-3609 GCA_041491705.1 Verrucomicrobiia bacterium | reverse complement strand
GTCCTCACCAACGGCGGCCTTCACGAGATGCCGGCCACCGAGCGCCATCGACGATGTGCCCTTCACCATCGGCACGAAGTCGGCGAGCCCAGGGATGTACGCCGTACCCGCGGCGCAATGCCCGAGCATCGCGGCAACCATCGGCGCGGTCGGCATCCTCGACTTCGATTGCTGCGTTCCCGACAGCATTGTCGCCGTCACGCCGAAACCCGGTTTGGACAGCGAGTATGCCTACCACTACCTCGGCTACGTTCGCAGTCACTTGGAACGCGTTGCGCCTCAGAGCGCACAGAAGAACATCAACTTGCGAATCCTTGCGGAGTTGCCAGTTCCTGTTCCATCGTTACCGGAGCAACGACGGATCGTGGGGTATCTGGATGCCTTGGCGGCGCAGGTGGCGGCGCTGGCGCGGCTGCAGTCCGAAACCGCCGCCGAACTCGACGCCCTCCTGCCCTCCATCCTCGACAAGGCGTTCAAGGGAGAATTGTGAAACTGATTCGCCGGTCAGAGCCGCGCAAATGACACAAATCGCACTGGCGCGCGGTATCGATTCCGCTCCCAAAGCTCCGTTCACACGCCACGGCGCGTGCTAATTGCCAAGGGGCAGGACCAGCGGCAATGCCCTCGCAAGGGCACTACGATGCGAGCGGGATGTTATTTTCTCGCGCCAGTTTCCGCAATGCTTCGACGGCCACGCCGAAAAGATTCGGGCCGGAAAAACCCGAGAACTGTCCTGCGGCGGACAGGTGCGGTTCGAGGCTCAGGAATCCGTTGTAGCCGCCGGCGCAGGCGTCCTTGAGAATCTCGGCGAGGTGCCCGTCGCCTTGGCCCGCGGGCACGACCTTGCCACTGCCCATCAGCGCATCCTTGACGTGGATGTGCACGGTGTACGGCTTCAGCAGCGGCCAGTTGTCGAGCGGATTCTCTCCTGCCTGAACGAAGTTGGCGAAGTCGAAGGCGGCGCGAAACCTGGGCGAGTTAATGCTCCGGTGCAGGTCGAGGCACTGTGCGCCGCGCTCGCCGTAGATGTCCTTCTCGTTCTCATGGACCAGCACAGGGCGGGACTGCTGTACGTAGTCCACTTTCTTCTGCATGCGGCGGATGACTTCGTCGCGGCCGTTCGGGAACGCGTCGTAGTAGCTGAAAATGCGGACGAACGGTGCGTCAAAGAACTCGGCCAACTCGACCGCAATCTTGAACCGCTCGAAGTGCGGCTCGAACGGGTCGCCGAGTTTCACCTTGCCAATGGGCGAACCGATGCTGACGACGCCCAAGCCGTTGTCCACGAGCTTCCGCTTGATTGCCGTGCGCATCGGCTTGTCGAAGTCGAGCACGTTCCTGCCCGCGACCCCGCGCAACTCGAAATGCGTGACGCCATGTTTCTTGCAGTTGGCAATCTGGACGTCGAGGTCCGGTGAGATCTCGTCAGCGAACGCGGCCAGGCGGAGCATGAATTTTCCTTCGTGGGTTACGATGCGATTTCATCCGTTGGACGAATTGGCAAAGTCATCGGCCAGCGCGCCGGGGGCGTGCGCGGCCCTTTTCTTGTAGCGCGAAGTGGGAAATTTCTCTTTCAGGTGCTGCTCGTAGGCGGCGGCGTCAAACGGCAGCTCGATGGTCTGGTTGCGCGCCGAGGAAAAGAGGATGGCGTTGGCCAGTTCGACAGAGTGAATCCCTTCGGGCGCGGGCGCGATGAGCGGTTTGCCATCGAGGATGGCGTCGATGAAATTCTGCAGCACCTCGACGTGCTGTCCACCGTGGTCGGGGAAGGTGAACTTCGATTCCTTCGTCGCGGGCGTCGCAAAGGATTTGGCCGCGGTGCGGTTGAATTCGGTCATGGGTGTTTCGTTGCGGGTGAAGACAAGCGCGTCGTTGTCGAACACGAGCTTTCCGTTCTCCGCGGTGATTTCGAGGCGGTTCGTGCCCGGCGCTTCGCCTGTGGAGGTGATGAAGACGGCGGTCGCGCCGTCAGCGTATTCGAAATAGGCGGTCACGTCGTCCTCGACCTCGATGTTGTGGTAGCGGCCGATGTTGCAGAAGCCGCGCACGCGTTTGGGCATCCCGAAAAACCACTGGAACAGATCAAGATTGTGCGGGCATTGGTTGAGGAGCACGCCACCGCCTTCGCCGGCCCACGTGGCGCGCCAGTTGCCCAGCTTGTAATACGCCTCGGTGCGGAACCAGTTGGTGATGATCCAGTTGATGCGGCGGATCGGGCCGAGTTCGCCGTTGCGAATGAGATCGCGCACTTTGAGGTAATACGGATCAGTGCGCTGATTGAACATCGCGGCGAAAACCTGTTTCGGGTTTCGGTGCGCGGCGATAAGTCGCTCGCAGTCAGCTTTGTGGACGGAAATCGGCTTTTCCACGAGCACGTGCAGGCCGCGTTGCAGCGCGTCGATGCCGATGGTGGTGTGGTCGTAATGCGGCGTGGCAATGAGCACGGCGTCGGCAGCGCCTGAGCGAATCAGTTCGTCACTGCGCGTGAAACCCTTCGCGTTCGGGTAACGGGTGAATTTTTCCGGGGCGGGATCGCACACGGCGGTGAGTTCACACCGTGAGATCTTCCCGGACACGATCTTCTCGGCATGTCCCGAGCCCATGTTGCCGATGCCAATGATTCCCAATCGGACGGAGTTCATTACGGTTGTTCTGCCAAAAGATAGTCATCCTACGCTACTGGCAGTGCAGCGAACAAGTCTTTAGGATTTGAAGATGAGGAGAAGAAACCTGGCTCTTGCTGAAGCGGACAAGCGCGATTAGTGTCCCGGTCGTGGACAACATTGCGCATGGGTTGACGGGGGCGGTGATCGGCTACTGCGGGTTTCGGCAGCGCGGCGGGAGTGAATCGGGCCGGGCGGCGCTGTGGACGTGCATCGCGGCGGCGGAATTTCCCGACATCGATATCGCGATGGCGTATTTTGGGGGTGACACCTACCTGCGATGGCACCGCAGTTTCACGCATTCGGCGATCATGCTGCCGTTTTGGGCGGCGCTGATCGCGTGGGCGTTTTGGGAATTGTCGGGTCGAAAGAGTTTTCGGTTGTTGTGGTGGGCCTCGGTGGCGGGACTCGCCTCGCATCTGGTGCTCGACTGGCTGACCAATTACGGCACGGAATTGCTTTGGCCGATCAGCGACGCGCGGTTTGCGCTGAACTGGGTGTTTATCGTTGACCCATATGTGTGGGCGATTCTTCTGATTGGGACGGTCGCCGCAGTGTGGACGCAACGCGAGCGGGTGGCAAGAGTAGCATTGGGGGTGGTCGGCGCATTCCTTTTATTTTGCGGCGCATCGCGCGCGTATGCCCTGCATGTGTACGAGGCGGGTGGCGTAACGGGCCGGACGGATGCGTTTCCGCAGCCGATGGATCCATTGCACTGGACAATTGTATGCGATGACGGCGTGGCGCTGCACTGGGTGAACGGGCCGCGCAATGACACCTTCGTCCAATTTCACGATGACGAGCTGCTGCCGAAGGCGGAGGCGACCCGGGCGGTGAAGATCTTCCGGTGGTTCGCCGCATTTCCGCTGGTGGAGAAGATCCGAGAGGACGGCCACACCGTACTACGCTACCGCGATTTGCGGTTCCGTTCGCCGGTGCCGTGGGG
>JBGPVO010000241.1:0-3632 GCA_041491705.1 Verrucomicrobiia bacterium | reverse complement strand
GGGACTGGCAGCGTGCGAATGCCAACACACCCACGGCGGCAACCATATTTCGGTACGGAAACAGAATAGTGGGAACCATGCTGATCCGTCGGAAGCGCGCGATCTACGCGATCAATCCGTGATAATTGCCGGGATTGACCCGGTGGTTGGGGAATAGCTTGTTGATGTCGCGGGCGCCGAGGTGTTTCTGGGCCAACTCGGCGAACACGTCGCGGTAGTCGGTGGTCAACATGAGGTCGCGTCCTTCAAACAACTGTTCGCGGGCCAGGCCGGGCCATTTGCCATAGATCCTGCCGCCGCGCACGGACCCGCCGAGCACCATGAAACAGGTGGCGTGACCGTGGTCGGTGCCGCGGTTGCCGTTCTGGCGAACGGTGCGGCCAAACTCGCTCATCGTCAGGACGACCACGTCGTTCATGCGATCGCCGAGGTCCTGATACAGCGCCGACAGGGCGCGGGAGAACTCCGTGAACCGATTAGCCAACTGGCCCGTCGCGCCGCCCTGGTTGGCGTGCGTATCCCAACCGCCAACCTCGGCAAAGGCGACCTCGACGCCGATGTTGGCCTTGATCATTTGCGCGATCTGCAGGAGCGCATGACCGAATTCGTTATTCGGATACGACGCGCCGTGTTGCGGCTTGTACTTCGTCGGGTCGGCGGCGTGCAACATCCCGATCGCGTCGAATGCGTCCTTGCCCGTGCCGTGAAGCAGGTCGACGACAGCGCTTTCATACATGCCCTCGAAGCCGGTTGCCACGGCGGTGGTCGTGCTGCCGGGAGCGAAGCCGGCGGCGCCGACGCCGAATGTCTTGAGGTCGGGAATGGCCAGCGCTTCCTGATCGCCTTGCAGGGCACGCGGCAACATCGCGGTCAAGGAGACCGCGCGAAAGGGCGTAAGCTTGGCGCGGTCTTCGGGGCATTGCAGCAGCGCGCGATTAAGCCAGCCCGTGCGGATTGATTTGTCATTCGCCACGCCGCATTCCATGAAATCCTGGGCATCGAAATGCGAGCGCGACGAACTGGGCGAGCCGCACGCATGAATCAGCGCGAGGTGGCCGCTCTGGTAGATGGGCAGCAGCGGGGCCATGTTCGGGTGAAAACCGAAGAACCCGTCCAGATCGAGCACGCCTTCCACACCCGCTTTCTGCGCGGGCTCCGCGATCGCGATTTCGGAGCGGTAGTCGTAGTAGTGTTTGTCGCCGAACGGCACGACCATGGACAGCCCGTCCACGGCGCCACGCTGGAAGATGCAGATAAGAATTTTCCGGCCGCCGGTCGCGCGCGCCGGTTCAGCCGCAAACACCAGTTGCTGGAGAAACGATGGTCCCCACAACGGCATCGCGCCGACCGATACGAGGGCCAGCCCGCCACGTTTCAGAAAGGCTCGGCGTGAGAGTTTCATGACGGGTCTCCTCGCATTAGTGGCGCTGGAATTCCGGCGAACCGATGATGAGGGCCGTGAGTTCGGCTGCGTTCACCGTGCTGGCCGGGCCGGCTCCGTTGGCGGCCATCTGTTTTTCCAACGTGGCCCGCGTCGGAGCGGTCAACTCACCCTGCAGAAACGCCTGGTTCAATCGGTCGAGAACAATCTCCGGTTTGTCAATGTCCGCGCCGCGGATCAAATCCGAAGGGGCGACCGATACGTCCACGACTTTGTGCTCCGCCAACGCCAGCGCGAAGTTCATCCGGGAAACCAACGCACCTGTGTTGACCCATTTGCGCGAGTCCTCGGGGTAACCTGTGGGGGCTTGGTAGGCGAACAGCGGCTGGCCCATCTCGATGATTTGTAGGTTGA
Organism: Verrucomicrobiia bacterium; assembly: GCA_041491705.1. GTDB lineage: Bacteria > Verrucomicrobiota > Verrucomicrobiia > Palsa-1439 > Palsa-1439 > Palsa-1439. The sequence goes on along the minus strand of JBGPVO010000241.1, from coordinate 1,837 downwards.
GCGACTTGCGTGGAGCGGCGGCGATTCGGTCCATACCCCGACCGAACGTGGCGCCCGCTTCGATGGCGAGACGGCGGTCGATGGGAAGGCGACGTTCAGTGGAAAACGCATCATCGTTGGCGATCCTGCCGCCCGCAGCGCGAACGGCGGAAACCGCAAATTCGAACGGCGACTTGATTTTTGCGCGGTACGCCTGGGGCGAGAAGAACTCGGGACTGGTGATAATGGCTTGGACGACCTGGCGCAGGTCGCCGTCCGTTTCGCCAAAGACAGCGGCGACGCGATCTACGAGGGCCGGTGGCGGATCGTCCGCCACGAGCCGACGGCAAAGCTTGGTGGCAATGAATTTGGCGGTCGAGGGATGTGACGCGAGGATATCGAGCACCTTTTCGCCGTCTTTGATGCCACCGTTCGGCGCGATCGTGTGCCCGAGTACCATCTTCGGGCCGTTGTCGTGGCGGCGCGGCGCGAAGACGAATTCACCGGTCGCCGGGTTCACGCCCCAGCCCGTGAAACAACGCGCCACTTCCTGCACGTCCTTTTGCGTGTAGCCGCCGTCCACGCCCAGCGTGTGAAGTTCCATGATCTCGCGGGCGTAATTCTCGTTGATGCCGCCGACCTGGCGTGGCTTGTTGTCGACCGGCTCGGGCGGCGCGCCGGGATTCTGTTGCGCCATGCGCTCGCGCATCCGTTGTTGCTCCGCCGGGGAAACCTCGCGGGCGACCGAGTTCTGGAAGTTGTCCAGATAATGCAACATCGCCGGGCTTTTGGCGGAGGCTTCGAGCAGGTCCCGGAATTTGCCGAACACGCGCGGTCGGATCACCTCGCGCTCGTCGGCCACCTTCAAGACGCGGCACGGGCCCTTGCGGACGTCGATATTGAAATGGTTGCTCCAGAAATCGACCAGCACTTCGTACAGTTGCCGCGGCGATTGGATGGCGCTAATGATCTTGGCATTTTGCAGTTGCGCCACGGCGATAACTGAACGGCGCGGGGGTTCTGCGCTCGGCTTTTGGTTGGCCGGGGGCGGTTGCTGCATCTGATTGGTGGATGAACCGCCGGAAGGGGAGTTCATCTCTGGCTCGGTCCTTTTCCCGGCCTCCGCCTGCTCGCGCTGGCGCTGCTTGCGCACCTGCTGGTCGTCCCGGAAGATCTTCAAAAGCGCGGGCGTATCCATCGTGAGAATATCGAATCGGGCGAGTTCCGGCCCCAGCGCGGAATCATCGATGGTCTCCGGATGCAACTGCTGCTGGAGATACTTTTGCAGCCCCATTTTCTCGACGCGTTCGACGTCGCCGGGGCGCGGACCATACCCGAGGCGATTAAGGACGTGGATGATCTTCTGGCGGTCTGTGAGCGGCTGATTGTCGGCCGCCTGCACCAGCAAGGCTACCAAGGCAACGATGGCGGTCAGTGCTGCGACGGCGACCGTCAACGGAATTCGGTGCCTCCGAGTGTATCTCATCACCATGTCAGTATCTTCAACACCGCGTGTCTGACTTTGGTTGTGCTGCAAATCAACATTTCACTACAATAGACGGTTGCATTGCGCCAAAGGTTTCATCTCTTGTCAGAGCAGTTCCATCTGCGGGCCGGGCGGACGACGAAATGCGGCGGCCGAAAGATGCGGTCCGCGTTCCGGGAAGCCGGCCCGACGGCACGCGACGGCGAACATTTTGGCGATTTGCTCGGCCACGATGCCTTGTCCGGTCATGCGCGAGCCGAAATCCGAATCATTCAGCTTCCCGCCACGAATCGCACGGATCTGCGCGAGCACTTTCTCTTTGCGCTCGGGCAGGTGGCGCTCCAACCATTGTTGGAACAAATCCGCGACGCC
>JBGPVO010000240.1:0-3636 GCA_041491705.1 Verrucomicrobiia bacterium | reverse complement strand
GTGCACCCATTGTCCAACTGGCGCCGTTCTTTGATTTCGGCGCCGGGTGGAACGTCGGCGCGGACACGCCGGAGCCGACATCGATTTCCAGCGCGGGCATCGGTGTGTTGTTCTCGCCCAATGAACATCTGCACGCGCAATTGTATTGGGGCTACGCCTTCCGTAACATCGACACGTCCGGCAACGATCCACAGGATCTGGGGATCACCTTCCAGGTAAACTTCGAGGCGTTTTAAGCCACCGGCACCGCACGTGGCGCGGAGATACTCAGCGGGCCTGGCTTTCCGCAGTTTTGCCGGCCAGGCGCATCTCATGCATGGCGGCATCATGGAGCCCCACCTGCATGAAATAGATCGCGCGGATTTCGTGGAGCTTGGCATCCTGGGGCCGGGCGTCCACCAATTCGGACAAGGTCTCCAAGGAATCGTACCAGACTCCCTCGTCAGCATAGATGTAGGGAACGTCGGATGCCGGCGCGGCCTTCAATCGCTGCAGCAGCGTCTCGGTGGGTCTCACGCGTTTGATGGCGCCGCTGGCAACCACGTCGCTCGAGCGGTTCTCGGGATCCACCACCATGGCCACTGACCAACGATATTCGACACCCTCGACGAGACTAATCTTGTAATCCGACAACCGCAACCGCTGGACACCGCCGCTCGACATCTCCAGCCTGGCTTCCAGCAGGGGCTTGATCGCTTTCTTCTCCGTGATGGTCAACTCGAAGCGGGTAGTGACGGCCTTGGACTGAAACCAGTAAAGCGATGGCTGCTCCTTGGTGGTCAAGCCGACATGTTCCGGCGCCAGTACCGTCAACGTGAGGACCGCGTCGTCGGTCCCGCGCACGTGGCCGTCGACGCGCATCTTCGGCGTGGCGGCCATCGGCGGTCGGTAAGTCGGGGCCTTGGGCATTGGCTCCTCCGTCAACGGCGCGGTACGCGCCCCCGCGGCGATGCTCGTGCACACGCATGCGATGATCACCCAGCCAAGGCGTTTAATCATCGTGGTCATAGGTCTTGGTTCTTGCTTCTTTCCAGGGTAGACAACGTAAGACTACCACTTTGGCGCATCTCGGACAAGCCGATTTCCACCCTGATCTGGCAGCCTACGTCTCTCGTCGGATACGAGTAGCCATGTAGTTCACAGCCAGTTGCCGATGATGAGGTAAGCGGCCCAGTAACCGGGATGGTCGAAGCGTGGATCATGGAACACCTTGAGCTGCGCGAGTTGCAACGCCCGCGCCTTCGTGGTCGCGGGATCGTTCTTCAGTTGCGAGTAGAACTCGCCCATCAGCAGCGCGGTCGATTCATCCTGGACAGACCACAGTGTCGCCAGGGCACTGCGAGCACCCGCTTTCACCGCGACGCCGGCCAGCCCCAACGCGGCGCGGTCATCGCCTGCGGCGGTCTGGCAGGCGCTGAGAGTCAGCAGTTCCACGGCTCGGCCGTGAAACTGGCCGGGGCGGAGCAACTCCTCCAATTGGTCAAGGGTCAGTCTGCCGTCGTAAGTGAGAAGATAACTCTGGCTGGCATCACGGTCGATTTGCCCGTGAGTCGCGAAATGCACGACCTGATACTGCGCCTGGGCAAAATCCTTTTTTAGCGTCGGCCACACAAACTCGCGGTCCGTGAGAGTTGGGCCGCCAAACAGCTTCTGCACCGCGCCGAGTTCAGCGGTGACATAAGGCAGGGACGCATGGCCTTGCATGGCTTCCACCAAACCGGCCTTGAGCGCCTGAACGCGGGCCCATTGCATCGGTCGCGGCCCTAGCAATGTCAGTCCCGGGCTGACGGCCACGGCAAACTGTTCGATCAAGAAGTGCTGGCCATCCTGCAACGCCGACATCGGGATCGTTCGCAGCGCGCCATCCGGCACGAACACCAGGGTCTGGATGCCGTCCGCATCCAACAGGTCACGGATCGGCGCGATCAGCCACTGATATAACACCCGCGCTTCCGCCAGGTATTCGTTGGTTGTGCGTTTCTCCAGGTGAGATCGAAACGCGCGCACCTCTGCTGCCAGCCGCTCCGCGCCGACGGCCACCTTGACCCGTTTCAGTTCGGGGCCAATGCTCACCAACAATTCCGTGCGCTCTGCCAGTGGGATGATGTACACGATGGCTGTCTTCTGCCCAACATTCTCGATTTGCGCGGCTTTCGCCCGCATCAGGTTCATGCACTCGTCCTGAAAGTAGTCCTCGAGTTCCACGGACTTCAACTGCTCGACGGTGTCACAAGCCTCGTGGAGAATCCGCTGGACTTCCGCCGGATCGTTGACGGCATCGGCCTTGTCGAGAAGCAGGTCCGTCAGTTCAAAGAAAACCGGACTGACTGCCTCGCGAAACGTCGAGTCCGCCGGGCCGTAACCGAATAGCAAATCGTGGCGGATCGGTTGCAACGTCTGTAGTGCGCGCCGATACGCGGCAATGGCTGTATCGCGATGGCCCTGTGATCGGTGCAACCGCCCGGTCTGCCATTCCCAACGGTACAGAGCATCCGGCAGTTGGATTTCCTGGGCGATGAATGCCGCCCGACCGGTCAACTCCAAAGCGGCCGCAACGCTTCCTTCAGCCTCACGGAGGTGGCCGAGGTAACCGAGCGCGTAGGTCATGGCCCGCTTGTCGCCAAGTTTTTCGGCAATGGCGAGCGCTTGCTGGTAGGACTCCTCGGCTTGCGTGAGGTGTAGTCCGGCACCACCCGGCTTGCGTTCACGCAGTTGCCAATCGGTTTGACCGCAGCGCAGGTACAGCAAAGCCAAATCATGCGTGGGTGGCTGGTCGCGCAATCCCTCCCGCGCACTTTGGTTGAAACTCTGGGCATCCGCATCGCGCGCGGCGCGAGCCGCCACGGCGGCGGCGTTCGCGGATGCTTTGGCCGCCAGCAACCGGTTGGTCACTTGTTGCGCCAGGTTCACAGACTCGGCGTACGCTGACAATGCGTCGTCGATCTTGTTTCGCCCAGCCATGAGGTTGCCCAGATTGTTCAACACGGTGGCCGCCATGTTGGTGTCGCCCTGATCCCGCGCTACCCGCAGAGCGTCGCGCAAGGTTTGCTCGGCACGTTGAAATTGGCTGAGGCAACCGCATACCACACCGGCCTCGTTCTGGGTTGCAAGCAGGGAAGGTCGATCCGGCGAGGTCTCAGCAAGTTGCCCCGCCAACTCCAATGTCCGCAACGCCAGTCGATGCTGCCCCAGCGCCTGGTACGCCGCGCTCAGACTGACCAGCACTTTGACTCGTCCCTTGGTGTTGTGCTGCGAGGCATACAGCCACGCGGCCTGTCGCCATTGCGCCACCGCCTCGTCAAACGCCCCTCGGTCGTACGCCGCCTGTCCCATCCTTGTTCGCTCTTGCACCCCAGTCGTCGCCGGCTCTTTGCCAAAGATTGGACTACCAATGAAGGTTGCGCTTAGTGTCAGCCACAGACACACGAGGTGTTTTCCCAGGCAACCACGACCGCGAATCGTCATGTGCGAATTATAAGGCTGGTGGCTCGCCGGGGGAAATGCTCTTTTCACTTGTTGAAGACGATGCCAGTGATTTCCGCCGGCCAACGCGGCTGAGTCGCGGGGGACAAGGAGCGGACTTTCCCATCCGAAGAACATCTGAGGCTCTCGGGGCTCTCTGCCGCGCGAGGCATC
>JBGPVO010000239.1:0-3656 GCA_041491705.1 Verrucomicrobiia bacterium | reverse complement strand
GCCCACCCCGAGCGCGGATTGGCTTGCACGTACTCCGTAACCCACTGTGCCAGGAGCGGCGTCACGACCAGCGCGAACAGGGGGACATTGCGCGCCGAAACCAGTGCGAAAAAGCCCCAACTGCCGACCAGCAGCACATCCGTCGTGCCGAGTCTGGGGCGAATAACCAGCAACGCGATGGCCAACAAGAGCAGCAGGAGCAGAAACCCGTGCATGCCCACGGTATGAAAATTGGGCGATCCAAACTCGGTGGTCAGGGTCGAAAGTTCGCGCGATCGAAGAAAACCGAGGATTTGTTTGTACAATTTCCAGCCGTTTGGATTGGCCAGCGACGCCGTGCCGCATAGCAGCCCGAGCAATGCGAGGGACTTTGGCTTAACCGGCGGTGCGGACTGACGCCATGTCGTAACGGCACTGCCGAGTGCGTGCAGGGCGATCAACACCAGGCCGGTTAGGAATGCGCCGTGCAGGTTCACCCAGAGAACCATCAACGGCGGCAGGAGCGCAAACAATCGTCGCGCGGGGATTCGCCCCTGCTGAAACCATCGCAGTTGCCAGGCAAAAACCAACGTCAGCACGTGCGTGAACAGCAGCGGTCGCGCCAGCCAATGCATCGAGCACGCGAGCATCGCCACAAGCACCAGGCCCGTCGCGAGCGCCACATTGCCATTCTCCGCCAGAAGCTGACGGTGGAGCAGCCAGAAGCACGTCGCGATAAGCGTCGCGGCGATCAGTGCGAAGCCGGCCCAACCCAATGGCCGCGCCGCAGCTGCGAACAACACTTCGCTGAGCCAGTCTCTCGTTACCAACGGGCCGCGGGACGTGTGCAGGAAATTGTATTCGCGAATGATGGCCCGATGCTGAATCATCCATTCGCCGAGTCGGCGGTGCCAGGCGGGATCGCTGTCCGCGCTGATAAGCACGGTGCGGGCGCTCGTCAGATTCAACCCGAGAAATAGCGCGACCCAGATCATGGCGCTCAGTGACGGCAGCCACCACCGGCCGGTGTTCATTGGTTTCTCCCGTAAATGGAGGCGACCGGATCCGTGTACACCAGTTTCCAGTCGGAGCGTTGGGCCAATGTGCGATTCAGTTGATGGTCGCGCGGTAGGATGGTCCAGCCGACGTGATACTTCTTCAGGACGTCTTCCCAGTCGGGTTGCACGTAGTTCACCTGATTGAACTCTCTCACGAGCTCTTCTCCGTAAACAACGAGAATGGGATGGATGAAGACCTTTCGCTCGGGCATTGCCAGGGTGAAATAACCACCCCACATGTAGTCGTTGAACATTTCGCCGCGCACCGCGTTGGGCGACTGGCGCAGGAATTCAACCGCGCCAATCGGATATCGATCGGCGGGAAGTTCGGTGCGTAACAGCGGTCGGCCACCGAAAAGTTGTGGCTTGGCCAGGATCAGAATCATCGCCACGATGGCCAACACCGGCAGGCCGCGAGCCCCGGCCATTTGATTGACCGAGGTCAGGCTCGCAGAGAAACTTCGGTAGCGTCGAACGAACCGAGACGGTGAGGCGGTGCGCAGATACGCGTTCCAGTGTTCGGCGAGGATTGGCGTGGCTACGAGCGCAAACAGTGGCACGTTACGCGCGATATGGAGCGACAGCCCCACCCAGACAATCAGCAATAATGCGTCCGTCACGCTCAAGCGCGGGCGAACGATCCACAGCATCAACAGCGCCAGGACCACCTCGAGCAGGAATGGCAGCATGGTTGGGTCGCGGAAACTTACCGGTAGGCACTCCTGTGCGAAACCCATAATCAACGGGCTGCTCATGCAGCGGACGATTTGGACGGGCAGCGTCCAGCCGTTGGGGTTCAGCAATGAGGCCAGAAAACAGGCTACCCCCACTACGCCCAGAATCGTCGCCCGATGGCGCAACGCTGGTCGCTGCTCTGCAGTCGCGCACGCCCAACTCACAACCGTGCCAATCAAGTGGACCCCAATCACCGCAAACCCGAAGACGAAGGCCCCGTGCAGGTTGGCCCACAGCGCCATTAGCAACGGCAGGAGAACCAGCAACTTGCGCGTTGTCGTGCGTCCCCGCTCGAACCATCGCAATTGCCAGGCGAACACAAGCATCAGCAATTGCGTCGCCAAGTGCGGGCGCGCCAGCCAATGCGTCGCGCAGGCTCCCGCCGCCAGCAGCGTCAATGCAGTGGACAGTGAAAGCTCGTTGCCTTCGGCGAGCATTTGTCGGTGGAGCAGCCACACACACGTGGCGCACACCACCGCCGCCACGAGCGCGATGCCGCTCCAACCAAGCCAGTCACCTGCCAGCGCCGTCACGATCTCGCTCAGCCACCACATGTTCACCATCGGTACGCCTGTGCGCGTGTGCGAGAATACTTCGGTCCGCAACACTGCGCGGTGCTGCAGCATCCAGTTGCCCTGTTGCCAATGGCAGCAGGCGTCGGCGTCGGACCCGACCAGCTTCACGCGGGCGGGCGACAGAATCAACGCCAGGAAGAAGACCAGCCAGAGTCCCACGCTGATCGACGGGAGCCACCGATGCACCTGCGCATCGGGATGGGGCAAAACGTCGTTCACGGTTGCCTGCGGAAAATGGTGGCGACCTCGTTGGAGTACACGCAGTGCCACTCCGGCAACAGCGCCAGCGCGAGATTCACGCGATTATCGGTGGGGAGCAGCGTCCAGTCCACGTGGTACTGCTGAAGCGCCTGCAGCCAGTTCGTGTGCAAGAGAGAGGTGTCGTTGTACTGGCGAATCAACGACTCGCCATAAAAATCCGTGCGGCCATCCACGAAGACGCGGTGTTCGGGCAGCGCGTGTACCAGATAGCCGCCCCAGACGTAGGGGTTGAACATATTGCCCTCGAACTGGCTGGGATGCTGCCGGATGAATTCCACGGCGGCCACCGGCCAGTTCTTGGCTGGCATCTCCGTCGGGCGCGGCACCGCGACCACTGCCACGACCGCAGCCACGCTGACCAGCAGCCAACCGCGAGACGCCTCATGCGTTTCGCGCAAGCGGTCCGACAATCGGCGGACCCACGGAGGTGCGGCTTCTGCCAGCGCCGTGGCAAGGATCGGGGCCACGAAGATCGTCAATAACGGGACATTGCGAGCCGCGTACAGCGCGGAATACGTCCACGCAATCAGCAACATCCCCGAAGCCGGCGACAGGCGCGGCCGCACCACCGCCAGCGTCAGGAACGTCAATCCCAGCCAGACAAGGAACCCGCGCGAATCGGCCCCATGAAAATCGGTCGAAGCGTATTCGGCCAGCCAGTCGGTGAGGTAGTCCGAGCGGAGAAAGTGGAGATTGTGAACATGAAGTTGGTAGCCGCTGGGATTGAGCAAGGACACCACTCCGCAAAGCGCGACCACGCCCGTCAACACGGCCAGCTTCCGTCGCGCGGCACTCCGGCCGGCGCGGTCGGCCCGGGCCAGCAGCAGTTCGATCACGGTGCCGGACCAGTAGATTCCCAACGTAATAAAGCCGGCGAGATAGCCGCCGTGCAGGTTGACCCAGAGCAGGGTCAGCACGCCCAGCGTGATGGCCAGACGGCGGGGCGATTCGCCGCGGTCGAACCGGCGTAGCGCATCACACCACAGCACAGCGAGGAGGAAACTAAAGGCGTGAGGTCGTGCCAGCCAATGCCTGCACGCGGCCCAGG
>JBGPVO010000238.1:0-3657 GCA_041491705.1 Verrucomicrobiia bacterium | reverse complement strand
TTACGAGCAAGCGGTATGACGTCGTACACACACACAGCGGGAAGGCCGGCTTGGCGGGACGGATCGCGGCGAAGATGGCACGGGTGCCGATCATCGTGCACACGATCCACGGTCCGTCGTTTTACAGCTACCAGAACCCGATCGGCAATTGGGCATTCCGTTGGGCGGAGCAAGCGGCGGGCGCGTGCACGACGCAATTCGTGTCCGTGGCGGACGCGATGACGGAGCAGTACCTCGCGGCGGGGATCGGCACGCCGAACAAGTACGTGACGATCCACAGCGGTATGAACGTCGAGGCGTTCCTAAACGCGCCGCGGGACAATTCGCTTCGCGAATCACTCGGGATTTCAGAAGAAGATCTGGTGGTGGGCAAGATTGCGCGGCTGTTTCGGCTGAAGGGGCACGAGTTTCTCTTCGAAGCGGCACCACGCATCGTGGCGGCGGTGCCAAATGTGAAATTCCTGCTGGTGGGCGACGGGATTTACCGTGAACGGTTTGAGCGGCTGGTTGGGGAGATGAAGTTGCGCAGTCATTTTGTGTTCGCCGGACTCGTGCCGCCGCAGGAAATCCCGCGATATGTCGTGTCGATGGATTTGCTGGTGCACTTGTCATTGCGCGAGGGACTGCCGCGGGCCTTGCCCCAGGCGCTGGCGTGCGGGAAGCCGGTGGTGGCATTCGACGTGGATGGCGCGCGCGAAGTGTGTCTGGACGGGCGAACGGGTTTACTCGTGCGGGCCGAAGATGTGAACGCGTTGGCGGATGCGGTGATTCGGTTGTTGCAGGACGCGGGGCTGGCCCATAGAATGGGTGCGCAGGGCAGGGAGTTGGTCAAGGAGCGTTTTTCGGAGGCGCGGATGGTCCAACAACTCGACGAGTTGTACCGGCAACTGTGGGCGGCGCGGCACTGACATGCATTGGCTCCTCGTTTACTTCTACGTGTTCGATGTCAGCTTCATGCTGGCGCTGCTTCTCACGCCGGCGTTCAAACGGATTTCCTTCCAATGGAAGTACGTCGATGAACCGGACAGTGAACGGAAGATTCACACGGAGGCGATGCCGCTGTTGGGCGGGATGGCGGTGTTCTGCGCGTTCGCGGTCAACGTCGTGTTCAATTACATGTTCGTCCTGCCGCTGGCGAGCCGGATTGATCTGCCATTTATCGACATGCCCGACGTGAAGATGTATTTGGACGGCGCGTTCTCGGTCTGGCCAAAACTGCTGGTGATCGTGCTGGGCGGCGGATTGATGGTGGCGCTGGGGATGTATGACGACAAGTACGAGCTGAACGCGCGGACGAAGCTGATCGCGCAAGTGGTCGTTGCGTTGCTGGTGGCGGCGGCCGGAATCCGGGCCACGGTGTTCCTCCACAGCACGTTGGCGACGTACGTGCTGACGGTGTTGTGGATCGTGACCATCACCAACGCGATGAACTTCCTCGATAACATGGACGGATTGTGCGCCGGCGTCGGGCTGGTCTGCGCGGGGTTGTTTGCGTTCATCGCGGGCATGCAGCACCAGTATTTCGTTTGCCTCATCGCGTTGGCCATGGCGGGCGCGCTGCTGGGGTTTCTGCCGCACAATTTCAAACCCGCGACCATTTTCCTCGGCGATGCCGGCAGCCACTTTGTGGGCTACATGCTGGCGGTGCTGCCGATCTGCGTGACGTTTTACCGGCGCGGGACACCGACGCTGCTGCCCGTGCTGATTCCGCTGTTGGTGCTGGCGGTGCCGCTGTTCGACCTCGTGATGGTGATGTGGATTCGGATTCGCCGCCGCCAGCCGGTCTATCAAGGCGATGTGAACCACATTTCTCACCGGCTGGTGCGGCTGGGCCTGCCGCAGAGCTGGGCGGTGACGCTGATTTATCTCATCACGCTCACGCTTGGTCTCGGTGCGACCGTGCTGTTGTGGTCGCAAATGACCGCCGCGCTGATCGTCATCGTCCAGGCCCTCTGCATTCTCGCCATCGTCACCCTGCTGGAGCGGCTCGGCGGGAAGTGACACGGTTGACTCGGTAGCGACAAGCTGCGAATATCTCGCGCCCATGAAATTTTACGTCACGACGCCGATCTATTATGTCAACGATCGTCCGCACATTGGTCATGTGTACACGACCACGATTGCGGACATCGTGGCGCGCTATCACCGGCTGCGCGGTGACGAGGTGTTTTTTCTCACGGGCACGGACGAGCATGCGGCGAAGGTGGTGGACTCCGCGGCGGAGCATGGCGTAACGGCGCAACAGTGGGCCGACCAAAACGCGAAGGCATTTCAGGACACATTTGCCAAGTTGGGCATCACCAATGACGATTTTATTCGTACGAGCCAGGAGCGTCACAAGGTCAAGGTGCAACAGTACGTCGGCGAATTGCTGAAGACGGGCGACGTGTACCTCGGGGACTACGAAGGCTGGTATGACGCAGGGCAGGAGGAGTATTTGCCCGAAAACAAGGCGAAGGAATACGAGTTCAAGTCGCCATTCAACGACAAGCCGCTGGTCCGCAAGAAGGAGAAGAATTATTTCTTTCGTCTCAGCAAGTACAGTGACGCACTGTTGAAGCTTCTGGAGGAGCGGCCGGAGTTCGTGCGTCCCGATGTGCGGCGCAACGAAGTCTTGAATCGCATCCGGGAAGGACTGAATGACGTCCCGATTTCGCGCACGGGCGCGAGCGAGTGGGGGATCCCTGTGCCGGGAGACGCAGAACATACGATTTATGTGTGGATCGATGCGCTGTTCAATTACCTCTCGACGGTCGACACGGACGAGCGTCGGAAGTTTTGGCCGGCGGACGTGCATCTGATCGCGAAGGACATCCTTTGGTTCCATGCGGTGATTTGGCCGGCCATGTTGATCGCATTGAAACGTGAGTTGCCGCGACAGGTCTACGCCCACAGTTTTTGGATTAGCGAAGGCCAGAAGATGAGCAAGAGCCTCGGCAACTTTATCGATCTGGAGAGAATTGACCGATATGTCGCGAATTTCGGGCTGGATGCGCTGCGTTATTTTCTCGGGCGCTACGGTCCCTTGGGGATCAACGATAGTGATTTTGCCGAGGCGCGGTTCAACGAGGTGTACAACGCAGAACTGGCCGACAAGCTGGGGAACCTGGTGAATCGGACGTTGACGATGATCCAGCGATATCGCAGCGGTGCGGTGCCCGAGGCGAATGATAAGGCGTTGCAGGCCGAGGCCGAGAGGACAGTGACAACGTATCATGAGCGGATGAGCCGGCTGGAGTTTGTCGGGGCCCTCGAAGCGGTGTGGGACTTCGTGGTGCGGTCAAATCAATATGTCGAGGAGAGCGCGCCGTGGAAACTGGCCAAGGATCCGGCGAAGGCGCGTCAACTCGATGGCGTGCTTTACAATCTTGCCGAATCGGTGCGGTTGATCTCTGTGCTAGTGACGCCATTTATGCCGGCAACGGGCGCGGGAATCCGGACGCAACTAGGGACGGGCGACAGGCTTGGCTTATTTGCTGAAGAAACGAATTGGGGGCGGCTTGCGGCGGGAACAAAGATTGGCCAGGTTGCGCCGTTGTTTCCGAAACGCACATGATTTGTTTTCCCGAGTCGTCCCGCTTTCACATCATTGACGAATCGAAGGTGCTCCCGCGTTTCGGCCATCTCACTCCGCGGCCGATCTACGTGTATCTTCCG
>JBGPVO010000237.1:0-3674 GCA_041491705.1 Verrucomicrobiia bacterium | reverse complement strand
TCCGACGGCCAATTGCTCTTTGGAATTGTGCAGGGAAGTGTGTACCCCGATTTGCGGGAACGCAGTGCGCGCGAACTGACCGCGATGGAATTCGATGGTTACGCCATCGGCGGCGTCAGCGTGGGCGAACCGCCCGCGGAAATGATGCGGCAGGTCGAGATGGCCGCGCCGTTTCTGCCGCAGGACAAGCCGCGCTATCTGATGGGCGTGGGCACGCCGCCGCAGATCCTGGAAATGATCGCGCGCGGGGTGGACATGTTTGATTGCGTGCTGCCGACGCGGGTGGCGCGCAACGGGACGATTTTTACGGCGCGCGGCACGTACGCGATCAAGAACGCGCAGTACCGCGAGGATTTCGGGCCGTTGGAGGATGGTTGTGAATGCTACGCGTGCCGCAACTTTACGCGCGCATACATTCGCCACCTGTTTCGCACGAACGAAATCCTCGGCTTGCGGCTGATGACGTGGCACAATCTGCACCTGTATCTGGGCATGTTGCGCCGGGCCCGCGAAGCGATCGGGGCAGGGATGTTTGAGAAGTTTCGACGAGAGTTTACCGCGGAATACACGGAAGGAACCGAAGTAGATGAGACTGTTTGAATTGTTGGCTATGTTTCCATCATCACCGGCGGGCACAGAACCCAATCCGACCGGGCAGATGCTGCAGATGGTGGTGACGTTTGGCATCCTCGGCGTGATGTTTTATTTCCTGCTGATACGTCCGCAGCAGAAGCAGCGCAAGGAGCAGGAGAATCTGATCAAGAACGTCAAGACGGGGGACAAGATTCTGTTGAACAGCGGGATTTTCGGAATTGTCACCAACGTCAAAGACAAGTCGCTGATGGTGAAGATCGCGGACAACGTGAAGGTGGAAGTCCTCAAGAGCGCGGTCGGGTCGGTCGTCCAGAAGTCCGCGGAGGTGGAAGCCGCCGCGTCATCCCAGAAATAATCGCAGTCCTATGAATAAACAATTTACTTGGAAGTGTACGCTGGTCGCCGTCGTGTTGGCCGTGTCGGCCTGGGCGATCTCTCAATACGGCATCAAACTCGGCCTCGATCTGAAAGGCGGCACGTCGTTCCTGCTGAAGATGGACGTCTCGGCCATCGACTCGGCGGGACGCAACCAGGCCGTGAATCAAGCAATCGAAGTCCTGCGCAAACGCATCGACCAATTCCACGTCGCCGAGCCGGTCCTGCAGCGCGTGGGCGAGGACCGCATTCTGGTGCAATTGCCCGGACTGAAGGAAGACGACCGGCTGGAAGCGCGCCGCCGAATCGAGAAGACGGCCTTCCTGGAGTTTCGGTTGGTGCACGCCGACAACGCGGCGCTGGTCTCCCAGTCGACGAGCGATCCGCGCTTTTCGATTCCGCCGGGCTATGTGAAATTGACCCTGAAGGAAGAAGGCCGCGAAGCCCCCAGCACGTATTTCGTCAAGGTCAGGCCCGAGATGACCGGCAAATACGTGAAGCGTGCCAGACCTGACTCTGATCCAGTGACCGGTGCCGTCCGCGTGTCCATCGAATTTGACAACGAGGGGGCAAAGATTTTCGAACGCGTCACCGCCGCAAACGTGGATCGTTTCCTGGCTATCGTGCTGGACGGCGAACTCTACACGGCCCCGGTCATCCGCGAGCCTATCGCCGGCGGGCGTTGCGAGATCAGCCGCCAGGGCGGTTTTCCACTCGAGGAGGCGCAACGACTGTCCAGTGTTCTGGAGAACCCGCTCCAGGCGCCGGTAAAAGTCATCGAGACGCGCAGCGTTGACCCGTCGTTGGGCAAGGACTCGATTGCCAGCGGCATTCGCGCGGCCGTAATCGGCGCGGTGGCGGTCATCATTTTCATGGTGGTGTACTACCTGGCGGCGGGCGTGGTGGCCAACGTTGCGCTGCTGATGAACATCCTGATTACGTTTGGCGTGCTGGCAACGTTGGGGTTCGCTCTGACGCTGCCCGGCATCGCCGGCGTCGTGTTGACCATCGGCATGGCGGTGGACACCAACGTGCTGATCTACGAGCGCGTGCGCGAGGAGCTGGCGGCCAACAAACCGTTGCGGGCCGCGATTGCCGCGGCGTATTCGCGGGCGTTTCGCGTAATTTTCGACGCGCACTTCACGGCGATCCTGACCGGCGTCATCTTGATCTGGATGGGCAGCGGCCCGGTCAAGGGTTTTGGCGTCACGCTGGTCATCGGGTTGCTGGCCAACCTGTTCTCCGGCGTGTTTGTGACGCGGCTGATCTTCGACTGGCTGGTGGCGAAGGGCTGGATCAAATCGTTCCAGATGCAGCATGTGTTTCGTCATTTGCCGCATGTCAATTTCCTCGGCGTGTGGAAGGTGGCGTTTGCGTTATCCTGGGCGCTGATTATCGCGGGCATGATCATGTTTGTTTACCGGGGCGGCAGGGACGTCGGCGCTGGCGAGGTGTACGGAATCGATTTCAAGGGCGGCGATACGGCAACGCTGGGGTTCGCGCAGCGGGTGGATGCGGACGAAATTCGACACAGCCTGGAAGAGAAACATTTTGATGAGGCGTACATCCAGTACGAGCACGACCTGACGGGCGGCGGTGAAGTGCTGGCGTTGCGATTGCCCGAAGGCAAGACCGAAGAAGTCGTCAAGGATCTACAGGAGAAATATCCCCAGGCCCAGTTCCGGGTGCTCAGCGCGGAACGGGTGGGCGCGGTGGTCGGCAAGGAGTTGCTCAAGCAGGCGCTGTGGGCGGTGGCGTGGTCGCTGATTGCGATCATGATTTACATCGCCTTGCGTTTTGGTGAATTCTCGTACGGCTTGGGCGCGCTGGTCTCGTTGATTCACGACGTGCTGATGACGGTCGGGTTGTTCTGTCTCTGGCCGTGGCCGCACCGCACGTTTTCGATGCCCGTCGTCGCGGCCGTGCTGACGTTGATCGGCTACTCGATCAACGACACCATCGTCGTGTTCGACCGGATCCGTGAAAACAAAAAACTCACGGGCGGCAGGCTCAACTACTTCGACCTGATCAACCGCAGCGTGAACGAGACGCTGTCACGGACGATCCTGACGGCGGGCACGGTGTTTCTGTGCGCCATGGCGCTGTACGGTTTCGGTGGGCGCGTGCTCAACGACTTCGCGTTCTGCTTCGTGGTGGGTGTGTTGACGGGCACGTACTCGTCGATCTACATCGCCAGCCCGGTCGTGCTGTGGTTCCACCGCCAGGAAGCCGCCAAGGCGAGCAAAACGGTTGTGAAAAAGCCAGAGGCTGCGAAGGCGTAGGGCCGTTCAGTGACGAGGCGCTGGGTCATTGCGGAACCCGAACCGGCGCTGACCGAGACGCTGGCCCGTGAGTTGCAGCTGGCATTGCCGCTCGCCCAGGTCCTCATCAACCGCGGCTACCGCGATGCCGGGGCTGCCTCCCGATTTCTCAACCCGCAACTCCGCCAGCTTGGCGATCCCTTCGAGCTGCCGGACATGGCCGCAGCGGTTGATCGCCTCCTGGGCGCTATCGAGAAAGGGGAGCGTATCGTCATCTACGGCGACTACGACGTGGACGGCGTGACTTCGAGCGCGTTGCTGCAGCGCGTGCTGCAGGCGGCTGGGGCAACGGTCGCGAATTTCCTCCCGCATCGCATGGACGAAGGCTACGGCCTGAGCCAGGATGGCCTGGCGCGTTGTTTGAAGGAGCACAAGCCCCAGTTG
>JBGPVO010000236.1:0-3692 GCA_041491705.1 Verrucomicrobiia bacterium | reverse complement strand
GGATCAACGAGCGCGATGGGGCCGTGTTTCATCTCCGCGGCGGGATAGCCTTCGGCGTGAATGTAGGAGATCTCTTTCAGTTTCAGGGCGCCTTCGAGCGCGACGGGGAAGTTGATCTGGCGCGCGAGGAACAGAAAGCTGTTGGCGTCACAATACTTCTTCGCGATGGCGGCGATCGCCTCGGTCTGCTTGAGCACGCGCTCCATCTTCGCGGGGATTTCCTCCAGCGCACGAAGGATTTCCGTGCCCCGCGTGGATGCCAGATGGCGCATCCGGCCCATCAACAGCGCCAGCAGCGTCATCATGGTGACTTGCGACGTGAACGTCTTTGTCGCCGCCACGCCGATCTCGGGGCCGGCGTGCATATAAATGCCGCCATCGACCTCGCGGGCGATGGTCGAGCCGACAACGTTGACAATGCCGAGCGTCTTGTGGCCCTTGCGCCGCGACTCGCGCACGGCGGCCAACGTGTCGATGGTCTCGCCCGATTGGCTGATGGCGAACACCACCGTGTGTTTTTCAACGGGGGCGTTGCGGTACCGAAACTCACTGGCGTAGTCAACCTCGGTCGGAATGCGCGCGAGGTCTTCCATCAGGAACTCGCCGACCATCGCGGCGTGCAGCGCCGTGCCGCAGGCAATGTAAATGATGCGGTCGACGCCGCGCAGTTCCCCGGGGCTGAGGTTCAGTCCGCCGAGTCGCGCGGTGGCTTCCTCATAGCTGATGCGGCCACGGATGGCGTTTTGCACGGCGTGGGGTTGCTCGAAGATCTCCTTGAGCATGAAGTGGGGAAATTTCCCGCGCTCGACCTCGTCCGCGGCAAATTCAACCTCGCGAATCTGCGGACTGACGGTCGCCGCCTCGATCGTGGACACCTGAAAATCATCGCGTGTAAGGGTCACGATCTCGAAATCGTTCAGGTACACGACCCGGCGTGTGTGAGCGATGATGGCGCTGACGTCGCTGGCCAGAAAGTTCTCGTCGCGTCCCACGCCGAGGAGCAGGGGGCTGCCGCGGCGTGCCCCGACAATCTGGCCGGGATGATCGGCATGGACGACCGCAATACCATACGTGCCCACCACGTCCTTGAGGGCACGGCGGACCGCTTCGGTCAGGGCGGTGCCATTGGCGTTGGGATGCTCGGCGCGAACCTGCTCGTAGTGCTCCCCAACGAGATGCGCGAGCACTTCGGTATCGGTCTGTGACGCAAACTTGTGACCCTTGGCGAGCAGCCGTTCCTTGAGAAGCTGATGGTTCTCGATGACGCCGTTGTGGACGAGCGCGATCCTGCCCGATTGGTCGAGGTGGGGGTGGGCGTTGGCATCGGTGGGCGGTCCGTGCGTGGCCCAACGCGTGTGGCCGATTCCGACATCGCCCTTGACGGGCTGCTTGGCGACGAGCGCGGCAAGGTCATTGATGCGGCCGGTCTTCTTGCGGAGGTCGAACTGTCCATTATTAATGATGCAGAGGCCGGCGGAGTCGTAACCGCGGTACTCCAAGCGGCGGAGGCCTTCGAGGATGACGGCTTGGGCGGGTCTCTTGCCAATGTAGCCAATAATGCCACACATAGCACGGTCCTTGTCTGAAGTCGCGCGACGATGATTCAACCGTCCGCAGTGTGCGGGCATCGGTGGCGATGGCGAATCACAGTGGCGTGGACTTCGTATCGCAGTTGTTTTTGTTTACCACCGACACCAGAAAGTTTACCCAGTTTTGCCAGATTGTCAATTGACGGCACAATGGAGCTTTGACTAGTATCGCGCCATGGCTCCGCTGGGACTTAGACCGGTGACTCCGACCAACGTGCTTGGTGTAATTATGGGCGGGGGTGAAGGTCGTCGACTCTTTCCCTTGACCAAGGAGCGCGCAAAACCCGCCGTGCCGATTGCGGGCAAGTACCGGCTGGTGGACATCCCCATCAGCAACTGCATCAATTCCAACATCCGCCACATTTACATTCTCACCCAATTCAACTCCACGTCGTTGCACCGCCACATCCACCAGAGCTACGCCTTCGACCGGTTCTCGCGCGGCTTTGTGGAGATTCTCGCCGCGCAACAGACGACGGGCGGGTCGAGTTGGTACCAGGGAACGGCGGATGCCGTGCGTCAGAACCTGCGCTACTTCCTGGAGCAGGGTTTCGAGTACATTGTGATTCTATCGGGCGACCAACTCTACCGCATGGATTTCCGAAAGGTCCTGCAACGGCATCTGGAATCCTATGCGGACATCACGATTGCCGCTATTCCGGTCCCGCGGGGCGATGCGAGTTCGCTCGGCATTCTGCAGGTGAACGAGGAACGGCGGATCGTGCGTTTCGTCGAGAAGCCGAGGGACCTGGAGCTGTTGGACGAGTTGAAGATTCAAGATCCGCTGCTTTCGAACTTGCGCATCACCAGCAGTGAAGACCACTATCTGGCATCGATGGGCATTTATGTTTTTAACCGGGAAATCCTCCGCAAGGCGCTGGACAACGACAAGACAGACTTCGGGAAACACATCATTCCCGACGCCATTGGCCGGCATCGGGTCTCGGCCTACATCTTCCAGGGGTATTGGGAAGACGTGGGAACGATCCGATCATTCTTCGAGGCAAACCTCGCGCTGTGCTCGCTCAAGCCGTCGTTCAATTTCTTCGACCGCGACGCGCCGGTCTACACGCACCCACGGTTTCTTCCGGCATCGAAGCTGGTGGAAAGCAATATACGTCATGCGCTCATCGCGGATGGATGTGTCATTTTGCGCTCGCGCATTGAGAATTGCGTCATCGGCGTGCGTTCGTTCATTGGGGCGGATTGCGTGATGCGGGACACGATCCTCATGGGTTGTGATTTCTTCGAGACCCAGCATGAGATGCTGGAAGAGGACGCGATGGGCATCCCCCATATGAGCATCGGGCGCGGGTCGCGCATCGAGCGGGCGATCATCGACAAGAACGTCCATATCGGGGAAGGGGTGGTGATCACGGACAAGAGCGATTCGCCGGATTTTGACGGGCCGAACTATTGTATCCGCGATGGAATCGTCATTATCCCCAAGAACGCGGTCATCCCGACACAAACCAGGATTTGAGATGCCGGCCGGCGGGCAAGAATTTCTTGAAGAGCGGTGTTGACACGTTTTGGGAATCCGCTATAGTCGAGCGACCCCATGGAGGGGTGATACAGAGAACCAAGTTCAGAGGGCAGCGCAGGACCCGCCAGTTGTTTCCTTGAGCAAACGGGAAGACTGAGGAAACAAAGGGGGGTTCTAGTGTCTTTTTGTGTCTCGTGTGGTTTCGCCATGGCGATGAGCACAGGAGGTAGCTTCGGGAAGGTGGATGTAGTAGATCGCCATGGGAAGAGAACGGTGCCCACGTAGCTCAGATGGTAGAGCACGTCCTTGGTAAGGACGAGGTCATCGGTTCAATCCCGATCGTGGGCTCCAGAAAACGAGCTGCTACACCATGGGGCGGAACCGCGGTAGATGTCGAGGTCGGTAAGGTTGGATAATATAAGAGAGACAGGAGGAGAACATGGCCAAAGGAAAATTTGAACGGACGAAGCCACACGCCAACGTCGGGACGATCGGTCATATCGACCACGGCAAGACGACGCTCACGGCGGCCATCACCAAGTGCCAGGCCGACCAGGGTCTGGCGGACTTCACCCCGTTCGACCAGATCGACAAGGCGCCCGAGGAGCGCGAGCGCG
>JBGPVO010000235.1:0-3723 GCA_041491705.1 Verrucomicrobiia bacterium | reverse complement strand
TCCAGTTGTGAGGTGGCAGGATGTAATCTGTCGACTGCATCCACTTCAACGCGCCATTGGTGCCCACGTGCGCTTCGACACGGAACCCACCAGCGGCCGTGGTTTTCACCGGCACGATGACCGCATTGGAACGGGTAATCAGGGGCGAGCCGAAGTGAATGAACAATTCGCCCGTGTTGTTGGTGGGCACACTCAAGTCCACCGACGTCTGCCACACGATGCGGTGGAGAGGTTGCGACGCCACTGGAGAGAGAGCGCTGTGCTGCGCATCATGGGCGTAATCGCTCCACGGGACCCGAATGCTTTGGGCGTGCACGCCTGCGGCCGACGCGAGTACACAGGCCACCACCCTGAAAGCAACGCCCTGCCTGCTCCCGACCCGATCAAACCCTTTGTGCTTCTTCATACACTGCGACGCCGATAACAACAAAGGTATGAGCCACGTCTGTGCGGGGCAAGCGAATTCTTTTCCATCGCGCGCTTGCGAAAGCCGCCATTCTGCATACAGTAACCGCAGCGAGGCACGATGGCGGATGAAAATGTTGGCGGGTAGCATCGCTGTTCTATTTCTCGTAGCGAGCGCGTCTTTGCAGGCAGCCGAGAGGGTGCAAGGTGATCTGCTGGAGCTGCACTCGTGTCAGTTGTATATCGGCGGGTGCATCGCATCCTCAGAAGCCACCCAGGACGGACAATATCAGTTGCGCGTCTGGAGTTTTGTGGGCGGTTCGCATCAGGGAACTGAGTTTCACGGCCTGCAGGTCGCGTTACTAGAGGCCGCCGACCTGAATCTCGCGGTGGCAGGAACACAACCGACCGAGTCGATGGTCTACCTGCCGCAATCGGCCACGCCCGTTCAGGCGGCGGCGCTGATCGATTGGCTGAAGGCCGTCAATCCCAAACTCGCCCGCGCGAAATTGCTGATGCGGACGGTGCCGATGGAGTTGACTCACACGCGGGGTGCCGTTTCGTTTTCCGCCGGCGACTTTCTTCACATCGAGACCAAGCCCTTCGAGCCATGTGGCCTTGTCAGTTGTGGCGAATCGCTTTGGTACACTCCTCGTTCGACAATGGCTTCCTATACCGTTGGCGTCACCAGCAAGGCTGTTGTCCGCGAACCGGCGCTCGCGTTGCGATGGGTTGACCACGGTAAGAACAACGTCTTCCTGGGTCGTTTCGGTGAAGGCACAACCGCTCAGGCCACGTTTACACCGCCCGCGCTCCTGTGCGCCGTGGCTGACCGTCCACCGCATGAGTGAGCGACCCCACAACGAGTCGTTCCACTCCGAAATCAGCCGCCGCTCATTCCTGAAAGGATTGGGCACCGTCGTGGTCGCTTCCGCGGCTGCGCCCGTAGGCGCCGTCGCCGCCGAAGTTGAGGAAATGGAGAAACTGGGGGCCGAACGAACCCTCGGACCGGGACAGGTTCCCGTTGCGCTCCAGATCAACGGCAAGATACTCAAGCTGAACGTCGAACCGCGCGTGACCCTGCTGGATGCGTTGCGCAATCAATCCCACTTCACCGGCGCCAAGGAGGTTTGCGACCGCGCCACCTGCGGCGCGTGTACCGTGCTGCTGGACGGCAAGCCGATTTATTCGTGCATGAAATTGGCCGTCGAAGCGCAGGGCCACGAAATCACGACCGTGGAAGGACTCGCGGACGGCGGCAAACTCACCGAAGTGCAACAGGCCTTTGTGGAATGCGACGCGCTAATGTGCGGCTACTGCACTCCCGGTTTCGTGATGAGCGTGACAGCGCTGCTGAAACGGAATCCGCACCCGACGGCCGAGGAAGTACGCGTCGCGTGTTCGGGCAATCTGTGCCGCTGCGGCACGCAACTCCGCGTGCTCGCTGCCGCCCTGACGGCGGCCGGCATCCCGGTCACGGACAAAACCGAGGTCATCCGCCATGCTTAGCTGGCCGGAAAAACCCGCGGTGATCGGCAAGAAAACGCGGCGCGTTGACGCCCCCGCGAAAGTCACCGGTGCCGCCAAATATCCCTCGGACGTTCAGCCCGAAGGCTGGCTCTACGGCATGATCTACCGCTCGCATTGGCCCGCGGCCCATGTCACACGCGTCAACATCGAAAAAGCGAAACAGATTCCCGGCATCAAGGCCGTCATCATCGAGCGGCGAGGGGAACGGACTGTCCGCTTCTACGGCGAGGAGTTGGCCGCGGTGGCAGGCACATCCCGTCAGGCATGCCTCGACGCGTTGCGCGTAATCGAAGTCGAGGCGACGCCGTTGCCGTTCGTCGTCAAAGAAGAAGCCGCCAGGAAGCCGGACTCTCCACGTGTCTGGCCCGAGGTGCCCAATCTCGCCGAGCCGAACGTCAAGGAGAAGGGAGACGTTGACAGGGCGTTCGCTGGTGCGGCGGCCGTCGTGGAAGGTTTTTTCACCACGCCAGTGCAACTTCATCAACCGCTCGAAACGCATGGCAATACGGTTTCGGTGACGCACGACGATGTGACCTGCTGGGCCTCGACGCAGGGCATCTTCAGCGTCCGCGAAGGCCTGGCATCATACCTCGGTGTGCCCCAGGAAAAGGTGCGCGTCATCACCGATTATATGGGCGGCGGTTTCGGCGCGAAATTCGGCCCAGGCGCGGAAGGCGGTCTGGCCGCGCGCCTTTCGCAGGCTGCGGGCGCGCCGGTCAAATTGATGCTCACTCGCTTCGATCAATCTCTGGCGGTCGGCAATCGCCCGTCCTCATTCCAGCGAATAAAGCTGGGAGCCAGTGCCGACGGTAAGCTGGTGGCATTCGACATGGACTCGTTCGGCACCTCCGGCATCGGCGCAGGCACGGCGGACTACGGCGGCGGCTCCGGGTTTCCCGCGCCGTACATTTACACGGTCCCCAATATCCGCGTGAAGCAGGCCCACGTCGCCATCAACGCCGGCCAAGGCCGCGCGTTTCGCGCGCCGGGGCATCCCATGGCATCGTTCGGCATGGAATCGATCATGGATGAGCTGGCGGTGAAGTTGAAGATGGATCCGCTGGAGCTTCGTCTGAAGAATGACCCAAGCAAGACGCGGCAGCGCGAGTACGCCATCGGCGCGGAGCGATTCGGCTGGAAGCAAAAATACAAGCTACCCGGCACGTCGCCGGGACCGGTGAAAGTGGGCGTCGGTTGCGCGGGTGCGACGTGGGGCGGCGGCGGACACGGCACGCAAGCGGAAGCACAGATCAACCCGGATGGCAGCGTCGAGGTTCGGTGCGGCACCCAGGACCTCGGGACGGGCACGCGCACGCTCGTGGCGGTCGTTGCGGCGGAAGTTTTTGGGCTCAAGCCGGAGCAGATCACCGTGAAGATCGGCGACACACGGTTCCCGCCGTCGGGTGCAAGCGGCGGCAGCACCACTGCGGCTTCGGTTTGTCCCGCAATCATGGACGCGTGCACCAATGCGCTGCAGGATTTGCAGCAAAAGAGCGGAGTCGCCGACGCGCGCGGGTCAAATTGGGCGGGTGCCTGCAAAAAACTCGGCGTCAATCCGCTCACCGCGAATGGTCGCTGGCAGGAAGGACTTTCATCGAGCGGCGTGGGCGGCGTTCAATTTGCCGAGGTCGAGGTCGACACCGAGACCGGCTTTGTGAAAGTCCGCAAGGTGTTGTGCGTGCAGGATTGCGGACTCGTCGTCAACAAGCTCACGTGTGAAACCCAAATCCAGGGCGGCATCATCATGGGACTAGGCTACGCGCTCTATGAGGAACGCGTCATGGATAC
>JBGPVO010000234.1:0-3727 GCA_041491705.1 Verrucomicrobiia bacterium | reverse complement strand
GGTGGAAGGCAAACCTGAGGAGTACGCCGTCAGCCTGGCGCTCTTGCGCTCGTTGAAGCAGGCCCGCTACTCGCCCAATCCGGTGGGACACTATGGGCTGGCCAAAAAGTTCTACACCCATTTTACGTCGCCGATCCGCCGGTACGCCGACCTGATCGTACACCGCACCCTGCTTTCCCTGCTGAAACCAGGACCGCCTTCTCCCCGCCGCTACAGCCTCCAAGAGCTGACCAGTGCCGCCGAACATAATTCCCGGACCGAACGTGTGGCTGGTGAGGCGGAGGAAGAATCGGTCGAGTTGAAGAAACTGGAATACTTCCAGGGGCAATTGATGCGCGGCAAATTGGATGTGATGGATGCCGTGGTCTGCACGGTACGGAATTTCGGGTTCTTTGTTGAGTTGCCGGAAAGTTTGATGCAGGGCCTCGTCCACGTCTCGCGGCTGGAAGACGATTTCTACCAATACGATGAACGGCTGGAACAGCTTGTCGGGCGTCGCACGAAGCGCGTGATCAAGATTGGCGACAAGCTTCGCGTCCAGGTGGAGCGCGTGGACATCATCAAGCGGCAGATCGATTTCCGTGTCGTGCCCGGTCACTAATCGGGTCCACGGTAACCACGAAGCCAGCGGCTGGCTTGACCCTCACCATCCACTGCGGCACTATAGGCGTGCATGTGGCAATGGACTGAAAACGTCGAGCAATACGTCCTCGACGTCATTTTCGAACGCCGCCGTGATTTGCCCGCGCGACTCACCAGCGCGGTCCTATTGGGTTTGTCCAAGCTCTACCAACTGGGTATTCAGGCCCGGTTGCGCCTCTGGCAACTCCGCATCTTTCGCGACCACACCCTCGGTTGCCAGGTCGTCAGCATTGGCAACCTCAGCGTTGGCGGCACCGGCAAGACCCCCGTGGTGGAGGTCTTCGCCCGCGCGCTCCAGCAACGTGGTCGCCGCGTCGCCATCTTGTCGCGGGGCTACAAGAGCGCCCCGCGGCCGCTCTGGCAACGCCTGATTGCCAGGATCACTTTTCAAGAGGCCAACGTCCCACCCAAAATCGTGTCGGACGGCAAGTCATTGCTGCTCGATAGTGAACAAGCCGGCGATGAGCCATACATGCTGGCCTCCAATCTCAAGGATGTCGTGGTGCTCGTGGACAAGGACCGTGTCAAAAGTGGCCGCTATGCCATCTCCAAGTACGGCTGTGACACGCTCCTGCTCGACGACGGCTTTCAGTACCTCGCCCTTAAGAGTCGACTCGATATTTGTCTCATCGACCGCAACAACCCGTTCGGCAATCACTATCTGCTCCCGCGCGGCACGTTGCGCGAGCCGATCACCAATCTCAAGCGCGCCCATTACATCTTCATCACGAAATCAAGCGAACTCGGCGCCAAGAAACTGCGCAAGGCGGTCCGGCAGTTCAACGACCAGGCCGAAATCATCGAGTGCGCCCACCAGCCGCTCTACCTCCAGGACGTGTTCACGGGTGAACGCCATCCCTTGGAGAAGTTGCAGGGCCTCCCGGTCGCCGCGATTTCCGGCATCGCTGTCCCCGAAAGCTTTGAGGATGGTCTCCATGGTCTGGGCGCCAACATTGTCTACGCCAAACGCTATGCCGACCACCATCGCTACAGCCAGCAGGAGATCATCAACATGATCAACCGCAGCCTCAAACGCGGCGCCGGCGCCATCCTCACCACGGAAAAGGACGCCGTGCGCTTTCCCAAGATTGACCGCCGCGATATTCCCATCTACTACTTGCGGGTGGAAATCCGGATCATCTCCGGCGCGAAGGACTTTGATGACGCCGTCGCCAGAATTTGTCACCGATAAATACGCCACGCGCATCCTGATTCGCGCGACCAATTGGATCGGCGATTCGGTCATGACCATGCCCGCCGTCCAACGCCTGCGCGAAGTTGCGCCCGGCGCCCACATCGCCATGCTCTGCCCCGGCAAGCTCATCGATCTGTGGCGTCACAATCCGTACCTCAACGAAATCATTCCGTTCGGGCACAAGCTCGACCTGGATGACATTCGCCGACGCAACTTCGACACCGCCATCATTTTTCCAAATTCGTTCCGCTCTGCCTGGGAATGTAAACGCGCCAACATTCCCCGCCGCATCGGCTTCGCCGGATACTGGCGCCGATTCCTGCTGACTGACATTGTCCACCAGCCGCGTTCGGAACGGGTCGCGTATGAAACCCGGTCCGTCGCGGGCAAGCAGTTCAAAGTGAAGGTGTTTCACTCCGCGCGGCACCAGTCGGAGCATTACCTCGATATCGTCGCCTATCTCGGCGGCAACCGCGATCCCGCTCCCCCGCGGATCCGGCTCGCCATCGAAGAGATGCCCGCGCTCAACAAATTCCTGCGCGATGACGGTCGCCCCGTCATCGGCATCAACGCCGGCGCCGAATACGGCCCCGCCAAGCGTTGGCCGGCCGGGCGCTTTGCCGAGACGGCGATCAAGGTCACCGAAGTCGCTGACGTACGCTGGCTGATTGTCGGCGGGCGCGGCGACGTCGAGCTCGCCGGTACCATCGAGGCGCGACTTCGTGAAGCCAGGTTGGACGACAATGCCGTGATCAATGTCGCCGGGAAAACCACGCTGCTCGACCTCTGCGCCCTGCTCAGGTTCTGCAAGGTGCTGCTGACAAACGATACCGGCCCGATGCACATGGCCGGCGCACTCGGCACGCCCACCGTCAGCGTCTGGGGTTCGACTTCACCGGAGCTTACCGGCCCGCTTTCACCCCGCAGCATCGTCATCCGCCAGCCTGTTGAGTGCAGCCCCTGTTTCCTGCGCAAGTGTCCCATCGACTTCCGCTGCATGGAACGTGTCCAGGTCAGCGACGTCGTCAATGCCGTGCTGAAACAACTCGGTGTTGAGGACAAGCCCGTTCAGCGCCCATGAGCGAACAGCACAGCGTCACCCGCTCAGCGCGTACGGTCAGCCTCGCGGTGTTGGGCAGCCGCGTGCTGGGGCTTGTCCGCGAACAGGTGCTGGCGGCGCTGTTCGGCGCCAACCGCGAATTCGACGCCTTTGTCACGGCGTTCCGCATCCCCAATCTGCTGCGCGACCTGTTCGCGGAGGGTGCGTTGTCGGCAGCTTTTGTGACCACTTTTTCGCAAAAGCTGTCCGCTGAGGGCGACAAGTCGGCGTGGCGCCTGGCGAATCTCGTCCTAAACGCACTGGTCATCGTCCTCGGACTGATCACGCTGGTGGGCGTCATTGTTTCGCCCTGGATCGTGCGCATCATCGCGCCCGGTTTCAGCGAGATCCCCGGCAAAATGGAACTCACCACCACGTTGACGCGGATCATGTTTCCGTTCCTGCTCATGGTCGCGCTCGCTGCGCTGGCGATGGGGATGCTCAACGCCAAACACCGCTTCGGCGTGCCGGCCAGCGCCTCGATGATGTTCAATGTCGGCTCGATCCTCGGTGGGCTCGCCTTTGCGTTCCTGCTCGCCCCGAATTTCCTGCACGATCCAGCCCTCGCGGGCCGCGCCATGATCGGCATGAGTATCGGCACGCTCATTGGCGGAGCCATGCAGTGGATGATCCAGATCCCAAGCTTGCGAAGCGTCGGCTATCATTACGAGCCTGCGCTCGACTGGCATGACCCCGGCTTCCGGCAGGTGCTGAAGTTGCTCGGCCCATCGGTCATCGGCACCGCCGCCGTGCAGATGAACATTTTCGTGGACCAGTGGTTTGCGTCGTAT
>JBGPVO010000233.1:0-3737 GCA_041491705.1 Verrucomicrobiia bacterium | reverse complement strand
GACCCAATCGCGCCGATACCGGCTGTTGACCAACCACGCGTCGACAATGCCCGCATCGGTGCCGTACTGTTCGGCGAGGGTGCGGACGGTGCTCAGGTCCCGCTCCAGATTGCCGCCGGCAATTCCGAGTCCCGGGCTGAGATACGCGTGCGGCCCGATGCGCTTGTCGAGCCGCAACGCCGGCACGATCTCCGACCAATCGGCTCCGATGGCTTCGCAGAGTTCGGCCAGCGTGTTCGTGGTAGTGACGCTGGAAACCAGGAACATGTTGATGGAAATCTTCGCCAACTCCGCACTCTCGTACCGCATCGGCAGAATCGGGCAGCCAAACGCTTGAAGCCATTGCGCGTACGCCGGGGGCAGCGGCGCGGATGGATCCGCACAGCCGACCATGAAACGCTCCGGCTGCATCGCGCGCTCGACGGCCCGCCCGAAGATGAGCGTCTCGACCTGATAGTAAACGTTCGGCAGGTTCAACGAGCGCGTGAACCCGGGCGTGACCTGGCTCAGGATGACGAGCGTCTCGACCGCCGGGATTTGCGCGATCAATCGCCGCAGCCCGGTCAGATCACTGCGGTTCTCGGCATCGGTCGGCACGTCGAGGGAGACAACCACGACGCTGCATTCTTTCAGCGCACCGGCGTCGTTGGTGAAACGGATCCGCGGTCGGTTCGCCGCCAGCAACTCCGGCAAACCCGGCTCCGAAATAGTTATCGGCTCGCCATACGCCACGACCTCGAAACCTTTGGCCGCGGTTGCGATGCTGGTCACGAGGCCGAGGTGCGACATGCCGGCAAAGCCAATCTTCACAGCAGTTCCTTCCCGGCCGCCAGGTCTTTCAGGCGCGCGTTAATCCAGCGGTCGGTTTCAATGTTGGAAGCGGCGATCGCGCAAAGTTTCTGGAAGTGCTCGTACTCCAATGCCCACGTCGGGTCTTTCATCTCGACAATGTCGGTCTGTTCTTCCGGCCGGCCACTGGGCAACACCCGTTTGCGGAGCGTGAACGTGCTGGGTCCCCATTTGCAGAGGCAGAACACGTGGACGCTGCCGTGCTCGCCAACAATGTCGAGCGTGAACGTGTTGCGCCACGAAACCATCGTGCCCTCGTACTCCAGCAGCGGATTGCCGGCGCTGGCCATGAGGAAATGGTCGCAGGCCCGGTTCTCGAAGGTGTTACTGGTCCAGAGTTGAAATGGCCGGTCGACTTCGCCAAAGAAGAAGCGCGAGAGGTCGAGCATGTGGGAGCCGAGATCGGAAAGCGCGCCGAGGCCGCGGTCGCGCCACGGGGAACGTTTCACGTCCATCGCGGTGCCGTTGCCGTAGAACATTCGGCACAGGTAAATCCTGCCCAGCGTGCCGGCGGCGAGAACCTGTCGGACGCGGACCAGATGCGGCTCGAACCGGTGGTTGTAGGCCGTGTAGCAGGTGACGTGGTTCTGCTCCGCGAGGTCCCGGAGGCGGAGGAGATCGGCGTCGGTCTCGCTCAGCAATGGTTTCTCGACAAGGACGTGTTTGCGATGGCTGAGGAAATACTCGAGCGTCTCGATCTTGGCGCGGTCGGGCGTGCAGACCAGCGCGGCTTCATAGGCATCGAGCGGCACGTCGCGGATGGATTTGTATCGCGCGGCCGGCACGACCGGGTCGACGGTCGCGACGACATCGGCACCGGCCACGGCGAGGCGCTTGTTGCCCTGCACGCCAAGGCCGACAACGATCAGCTTCATGCGTATTTGACCTGCTTTTCAACCACGTCGATCCGCTTGCGGACTTCCTCGGGCGAAACGGGATTGTTGCCTTCGCGTTCGCACGAGCATGCCGCCGCGATGGAGCCGAGAATGGAGGCGATGACGGAGCTTTTCGTGGTGACCATGGACAGCGTCGCGTAGGACAGCAACGCGTCCCCGGCGCCGACCGGGTCGATGACGTTGTGAGCGAAGCTGTCGACCGTGAAAAACGAGCGTACGTCGTGGCTGGGCGCCCGATAGGTGATGATGCCACGGTCGCCGAGTTTCAGGATCAGCAGTTTGCATTGTGCGCGCTTGTAGAGTTCGAGGGCCAGCGGGCGAATGACGGAATCCTGATCCCCCAGGGCAAAGCGCGCCTCGCGTTCGTTGGGCGTAATGAGGTCAAAGCCCTCGAAGTCGAGAATGTTGCCCCACCGACTGGCGACCTGGCTATCGGCCACGCGGATTGCGCCGGCCGGAATGGCGGCCGTCAGGGCCGGGATCGTCTGCCGGCTGAAAATGCCATGGCGAAAGTCACTGAAGATCACGGCGTCCAATGCCTCGTTGGCCATCGCGGCCCGGAGGTGGTCCACGCCCTTTTCAGAAATCGGACGGTTGTCGAGCGTGTCCACTTTGAGCAACCGGTAACTGCTGGCGATGAACGCGTTCTTCTGCGTGGTCGGCCGCGTGTGGTCAATGGAGGCGTCAACCTCGACGTCGTGGTCAGCCAGGTCTTTAAGAACGAAATCCTTGAGTTTGTCGTCGCCGAGGACGGTGGAGAATTTCACCTTGGCCCCGGCCGCGCGGACATGTTTGGAGACCACACCCGCCCCGCCGACGAAGTTGACTTGATTCTCGTATTTCACACTGAAGGTCGGTGTCTTGGTCATGCCGCCAACCATTGTGCAGTACGTGTACGAATCCACGATCGTATCGCCGATGACATGGACGCGGATGCCCTTGAACGAATCCAGGGCCTTTCGCAAGGCGTCGAACGTCACCCCCTCGGATTCCATCAGGGTCATCAATTTGTCGGCGGCGATGTTGGGCGGAGCCTGTTCGATGAACGCGGAGGACGAGAACACCACGTCGCCGGGCGTGAACAGCAGCTCGCCACCATACGATTCGAGGATTGTCAGCTCTTCCCGTGTGCGCGGATGCAGGCCGCCGCCCTCGAAATACTCGTAGCCCTTGGCGAAGAGGTCCGGTTGGAGATACTTGATGCTCTCCAGCGGCGTCGGGCTCTCGTCGATCACGACGTAGTCAACGGCTTCGAGTGCGGCCAGGTTCATCGCGCGGAGTTGCTGCGGGACGAACGGACGAAAGGTCGCCTTCGTGATGTGCGCGTCGCACGTCAGGCTGGTGACGAGGATGTCCGCCTTGGATTTGGCGTACATCAGATGCCGGACGTGGCCCGGATGCACCAGGTCGAACGTGCCATGGCACATGACAACCGATCGCTGGCGGGGGCGCGGCCCGATGATCTTGAGCAGCTCCTCGCGCGTCTTGATTTTGCGGCGATAATCGTTTTGGTCGGCCATAGGTTTCAGGATTTGGCGAGCGCGGCGAACCAGTTCCTGGTCGCAGCCTCGATGGACACCGGGTCCCACACCGGCGCGTTGCGCCAGTACTGGATATTGTCTAACATAGCGCGCACACCTTCGGGAAATGAAATCTTCGGCTCCCAACCCAGCTCGCGGCGGATCTTCGTGATGTCCGCCCACGTGCATTCCGGCTCGCCGGGGCGCTTCGGGATGTGGATGGCCGGGCCGCCGATCAGTTCGACAAGCCGGTTGACCGCTTGCGGGTTGCCGGCACCGACGTTGTAAATCTCCTGCGACTTGGGCGAGGTCGCGGCGAGATAGAAGGCCCGGGCCAGATCGGTCACAAACACAAAATCGCGGGTCTGTGTGCCGTCACCGACGACGGTGAACGGTTTACCGGCGAGTTTTTGCGCGAGGAATACGCCGAAGACCGCCCCGTACGCGCCGGTCGTACGCGCGCGCGGGCCAG
>JBGPVO010000232.1:0-3738 GCA_041491705.1 Verrucomicrobiia bacterium | reverse complement strand
CGCACTGGGACTTTCGACCCATCTACGGCCTGCGGTAGTCGGATTATTCATGGAGTCATGAAAATAATTTGTCCGGGGCCAGCCAAGGCCGACCCCACTCAACCGCGTCCTCCACCGCCAGAGGGGGAACAGACCAGCCAGGAGACAAGGCGTGGCACGGCGTGCGGATGAACGTCATAAGATTCATGGGCCTGCGAATCCCTCAATTGCTTTATAAACCATCCTGACCGAATTCGCAAGTCGACGCGAAGGTAAACGGGTGATTTGCGACTCGAACCGGGAAATGCCCGTGAAAGTTGCTGCACGAATCCGGGTTGAGAATGTCTGCCAGAGGCTGCAACAAAACGCACGCCTCATGGGGCAAAAGTCCCACAGGGTTTTGAGGAAAGAGCGGAACAGGTTTGAGGCTCATTCTTCACACTTACATGAATGACCAATACAGACTCGCAAGTGCCCGCACTAATTCGAGAAGTCCAAGCTCCCAGCCGCTTCCAGTCATTGGCTGCGCGATTAAGCCCCCGACTCGCTCACATGGCAAGTCATCACGTAGAACCAGGCAAATGCCACCGACTGATGCCGCTTTGGATCCCGGTCGCGATTTCATGATCCTTCTGGGGTGGATCCGGTTGTTGTGCGCGATCGTTTCAGAGAATTACGAACTCCCCACGTGAGGACACAGCTCGATGAAAAACAAATCGATTCGTGTTCTCCCGGCGGATCCCGTGCACTTTCTCTGGTCGCCACCTTATGGACGGACTCGAGGCAGCAGGGTGGTCAAAGCGTACTCCAAGGGGATGAGACCGGTGAATGGTCTGAGGCTTGAGGTTCAAAGGCATTCCACCGAACCCAAACAGGTGACTGTAAGCTCCTGGCAAACGCAATCCTGGACAAAGACAATCAATGTACAAAGCTTATCCCCTGTATCCACTCGCGCTGGCTCCTTCGTCCCATTGTGATCCCCGCCGTCTCATGGCAAAAGAGCGCGTGTAATTTTCGTAACAATCGCATGGAAGGAGCCGCGCCATGTTCGCCGAGGATTTTGAACAGATAGTGTCCGAGCACTATGAATCGCTGTACAGATTCGCCTTCAGCCTGACACGCACGGAGGCCGACGCGTGCGATCTTACCCAGCAAACATTCTATATCTGGGCGACCAAAGGCCACCAGTTACGGGATCGTAGCAAGGTCAAGTCGTGGTTGTTTACAATCTTGAATCGGGAGTTCCTGCAGGTCCGCAAAAGGGCGGTGCGATTTCCACATTTCGAGCTCAGCGACGGAAATGAAGATCTACCCACCATCTCACCGGAGGTCGTCAACACGCTTGACGCAGCCCGGGTGTTCGAGCTTCTCGGGCAGCTCCAGGAACCATACCAGGCGGCGCTCAGCCTCTTTTATTTGGAGGACTATTCGTATAAGGAGATCGCTGACATCCTCGAAGTCCCGCTCGGCACCGTTCGGTCCCGTATTTCCCGCGGCATCGCGCAGCTCCAACAATCAATCCTCTTGGGCACAGGCACAACGTCGCCGCGGGTAATGCGCGAGTCGGACACAACCGAGCCCCGCTCATGGAAGGTCGAGGAGCAGCCAGCGCTAGTGGCATAGGTCAACAGCTTGGGCTTAACCCGGGTTCTAAAGAGAGGCGCACGTGAATCACAGGCACATATAGGCACCGCCGGTGCTTCTTGTCTGGCTGCCCCTGGTTCTGGCGATTGGCTGCGCCAGGATTGGCCCGCGGTGGCCAAGGCGCAAATTTCGAACTGGATCCCCCACGCCACAAGGCACTGCGTGGCACATCATTTGCTCAAAAGCTTGGGTATGGGCGATTATAGCTTTATCGAGGGAATACCTCACAAAGAGCCTGACTCACCTCAGGCGAAACCTTCCGCAGCCAGCGAGTCTGCGGGGGGCGGGCAAGAGGTCATCCTTGTCATCGACGATGACTCGGACATCTTGAACATCGTCCGCAGGCTGTTGATTCACGAAGGCTGGGTGGTGCTGACCGCCTCCGACCCGCTCGAAGGCCTCCAGTTGTATGAGGCTCATTGGGAGGCAATCCAACTGGTGTTGCTGGACTACTTTCTGCCCACCCTTCGAGGGGACGATGTCTTTGAGCGTCTGCGACAAATCAATCCGCACGTTCGTGTCCTGTTAACGACCGCGTGTCTTGGCGACGTGTCACCAAAGATGGTTCAAGGTGGACTTTATGGTTTCGTCCAGAAACCACTCTCGCCGCGAGAACTGATTGGCTGGATCCGCAGATCCTTGAATCACGATGACCCGCCGAGCCCCTCCCACCTAGCCGAGACGGCCCAAATCGATTAGAACAGTTGAACTCACATTCTCGACCTCTCTGACTCGCTCCACGGCCTGTAGCTTGATGGTCAACGCTCCAGGACCGAGCGTGAATTGAGGGCGGAGGCGGGGCCTTGACAGCGACGCCGAGCCATGCGTTGATGATCACAGCGGAGGAGAGACAAACGATTGAGCAGTTGCGTAACAGTTTTGGGTTTAGAATCGGCGCAAGCGGTTGATAGCCAAAGGGAGCGTTCTCGGCTCGATGGTCTACGGACCCAGAGAGTGCTTATAAGCCGGCTATCGACTGAGGCCGTGCTCGGATGGGAGCGCAGCCGGGGATGGTTCACCGAGTTATGAACATGGCTTCTGTTGTTTGATTGCCGTTCATTGCTTACGGCTGCACTCCTCAAATCGTGATCACGGTGCCAGCCGCACGCGGTAGTAGCGAGACGGTACCGGAATGAACGCCAGCTGGGCGGTGTCGTCGAACGTGTAGCCGACCGAATCGATTGTCAGCAGACCCCCGCGCGCGCCGATCACGAAGTCGGTCACATCCTCGAGGTCGATGACCAGCGGGCTCCCGTCACCGGGGAACACCCAGGACGGCGCGGTGAAGATGCCCATCTGGGTCGACGCAGCAACCGTGGGCTGATCAAACGCCACAAGATAGATCTGCTGGCCGCTAAAGCCCATGGCGTTCACCACCACGTCCCAACTTGACGGGATGCCGATCCCATCGCCGACCGCGAACGGCGCGCCGTACGGAGTGAACGCCGACATGACGGCACTGACGCCACCTGTGGTGAGGCTTGATCGGATCGCGGACTCGCTGATACTGAACGTCCCCAGCATCAGTAGACTGTTGGTCGGCACCGCGCCGGACGACTCCGCAAGTCCACGGCTGTACAGTGCCGAGATTTCAATCGCCGATGCCGTGGACAGAGAGGAGTGGGCGTTGGTGTTGGTGCCGGCCGGTGTGTCCCCGGAAGCAGCCAGGACTCCGATAACGAGGAAGTTGGTTGTCGATTCGCCGGCGCCCGAGGCGACGATGACCGGGCTGATGTCCACGAATGGATCGGAGTAGCCGCCGCCCGTTGTACTCGTCGTGCTCTGCAGAACGTAGTTGTGGCCCGCCGCACAAGACCACGTCGCGCGGATGTTACAGCCCTCCTGAGCGACTGAGGTAATGCGGAAGACGGAAGCCGCGTTGGTTGGATCCAAACCCGCCGCAAACTTGAACAGGTTGTTCTGGCCAGTGCCGTCGGCATCGGCGTCGGGCGCGGCGTTGGGGTTGTTGGTGCTACCGAAATACTGGATCTGCCATGCCTGGTAGGGCGTCAACGCAGTAATGTAATTTGGTTGGATGTTGGTGCTGACGCCTCCGGGGCCGGTTTCGATCTGCATTACCGTGTAAATGCCCGCGGCGTAGACGTGAACGACGCT
>JBGPVO010000231.1:0-3766 GCA_041491705.1 Verrucomicrobiia bacterium | reverse complement strand
TGTCGGGAAGGTGACGGGACTGACGTTCCTGCGCGTAACGGTGGCGGTAATCATCGGGACGATCTGGACGGTGCCGGTCGGCGTGGCCGTCGGTTTGAATCCGCGACTGTCCCGCGTGTTGCAGCCGATCATCCAGATTATGGCATCGTTTCCCGCGCCAATGATCTATCCGTTGGCGCTGCTCGCACTGCACTGGGCGGGCGTGACCATCAACTGGGGTTCGATCGTGTTGATGCTGCTCGGGACACAGTGGTACGTGCTGTTCAATGTGATCGCGGGAGCGATGGCGATTCCGTATGATTTGCGCGAGGTGGCGGTGGTGTATCGGATGGGGCGCTGGGAGCGATGGCGCCGCTTGATTCTGCCCGCGATTTTCCCCTATCTGGTGACGGGTTGGGTGACGGCGGCCGGCGGCGCCTGGAACGCCAGCATCGTCGCGGAAGCGGTGCAATTCGGCGGAACAACATTGACGGCGGACGGACTTGGAGCGACGATTAGCTTGGCACCGGCAGCGGGGCATTTTGCGATGCTGGCGGCGTGCGTTTTGGCGATGTGCGTTGCTGTGGTGGGCGTCAACCGCGTACTCTGGCAACCGCTGTATCGCGTGGCGGAGGAAAAATATTCACTGACGAAGTGATGAGCAACACGAACGACATCATTTGCGAGATGCGGAACGTCAACAAGACGTTCCATCTTCCCGGCGGCAAAGACCTGAATGTGCTGGATAACATCAGCCTGGATGTGCGCCGCGACGACATCACGGCGATTCTCGGGCCGAGCGGCTGCGGGAAGTCGACCATCGTGCGCATCCTCGCGGGCTTGATCGACCCGACCTCGGGCGAGGTGCTCGTGCACGGCCAGCCGCTGCACGGGCTGAGCCCGGCGATTTCGATGGTGTTCCAGAGCTTCGCGCTGTATCCGTGGCTGACGGTGGCGGAAAACGTCTCGATGGGCTTGAACGGCCGCGTCGGCGAGCCGCAGAAGCAAAAGGAACTGGTCGCGCGCGCCATCGACCGCGTTGGCTTGGAGGGCTTTGAGGAGGCGTATCCGAAGGAATTGTCGGGCGGCATGAAACAGCGCGTCGGCATTGCCCGCGCGTTGGTTGCGCAGCCGGAGTTGCTGTGCATGGACGAACCGTTCAGCGGACTCGACGTGCTGACCGCCGAGAACCTGCGGGTCGAGTTGGTGAACCTCTGGCAGGACGCGAAGACGGACCCGAGCAGCGTGCTCCTCGTGACGCACAACATCATTGAAGCCGTCTTCGTTGCCTCGCGCATCGTAGTGCTCGGCGCAAACCCCGGTCAGATTCGCAAAATCCTCGATAATCCGTTGCCGTATCCGCGCGATTACCACGATCCCGCCTTTGTCGCGATGGCGGATCGCATTCATGACATTTTGACGACGGCGCTCATTCCCGACGAGCCGGTCCCGGCGCCAACACCTGCGCCTGCTGTCGCCGCCACGGCTGCGCCACCAAAGCCTCCGCGCATCGCGCCGCTGCCCAATGTGGGTGTCGGCGAAATGATCGGCCTGCTTGAACGCGTTGACGCCGCGGGCGGGTCTGCGGACATCTTCGATTTGTCCGTCGAAATTGGGAAGGAATTCGGCAGGGTGCTGGAGTTGGTCAAGGCCGCGGAGCTTTTGGATTTTGTGGACACGCCGAAACACACGGTGACGCTCACGGCGCTGGGGCGGCAGGTACTCGCGGCAAAGATCAACGGGCGCAAGCAGCTGATCAACCAGCAGCTTCGGCAGTTGCGGCTCATCGAGCACATCCTTGACCTGCTCCAAGGTCAGGAGGGCAACGCGGTAGATCAGGACCTGGTGCTGGAGGAGTTGGCCGTCTGGTTGCCGACCGAGAAGCCGCAATCGATGTTCAAGTCCATCGTTCGCTGGGGACGCTATGCCGAGTTGCTGGGCTACAGCGCCGACGAACGCAAGCTGTACCTCGACCTGGAAAGCACGTCGGCCCCGGCGCAACAAGCCCTGCCGCTGGATCAGCCGAAGGCAGGTTGAACAGGGTAGAACTTGGGGTTGTCCCAGAAAGAGGCGAGGCCGAGGTTTGGGGCCTCGGCCTCTTCTGTCGGTTGGCGTGGAGAAGCGCCTTCGACGAGGTATGGTGTGGTATAGGGTAAGTACTTACTTAGCAGGGTCGGTGCCAACGGTGCCAAGGGGGCAATCCGGGTGGTTTTTTGACCTGAATGACGCGGAAATGTGCAAAAAGCGTCAGGGGAGCCGCCGGATGAGTCTCAAAACTGTGTGTATTCGCTCTCTGGAAGTCCTCAAGTTTGCAAGTTGTGCGCTTGACGGGCTTCGGCGCTTTTCTATACGGTTAGCCGCTCAATGATTGGGAGATGACATTACACATGGCTGTTACGATTGAAAACGCCGCGCCGTGCCGCAAGAAACTTCGCGTCGAGGTGGACGCCGGGCGGGTCGCCGGCACGCGCGCCGAGATTTTACAGGAATTCCGCAAGTTTGCCTCCATTCCGGGTTTTCGCCCCGGCAAGGCCCCCGAACCGATGGTCGAGAAACGCTATGCGGGCCAGATTGACGAGGAACTACGCAAGCGGCTCATCCCCGAGAGCTATCGCGAAGCCTTGAACGAACAGAACCTGAAGGTGGTGGGCTATCCACAAATCGAATCCGTGGACTACCAGCCCGGTCGCCCGCTGGTCTACACCGCCGCCGTCGACACGGCGCCGGAGTTCCCGCTGCCCGATTACAAGGGCATCGCCGTGAAGAAGACAGCGATCGCCGTCAAGGACGAGGACATTACCAAGACGCTCGACTCATTACGCGAACAACAGGCGGAGTTCGTCAACGTGGAAGGTCGTCCGGTGAAGACCGGCGATTTTGCCGTGATTAGCTACAGCGGAGTGGCGGAGGGCAAGCCGATCAGCGAACTGGCGCCGGACGCCAAGGGACTGGGTGAGAACAAGGATTTCTGGCTCCTGATCTCATCCGATTCGTTTCTGCCCGGCTTTTGCGATCAACTCATTGGGGCCAACGTCGGCGAGAAACGTCAGGTGCTGGTCGATTTCCCGGCGGACTTCCCGCAAAAATCGCTGGCCGGGAAGAAGGCCACGTTCTTTGTCGATGTGGTCGCGCTCAAGGAGAAGAAGCTGCTCGAACTGAATGACGACTTCGCGAAGAAGCTTGGCAGCGAAACCCTCGAAAAACTACGGGACGCCGTCCGCAAGAGCCTGGCGGCCGAGGCCGAGGGACAGGTGAACTCGGATTTGCGCCGTCAGATCATCGACCATCTGTTGTCCAAGGTTGACTTCGAACTCCCGGAGTCACTCGTGCAACAGGAGACCCGCGGCATCATCTATGACGTTGTGCGCGAGAACAGCATGCGCGGCGCGACCAAGGAGCAACTCGAAAAACAGAAGGACGAAATCTTCGGGTTCGCGTCCAAGAGCGCGAAGGATCGCCTGCGCACGTCGTTCATTCTCGACGCCATCGCCCATGCCGAACAGATCAAGGTCGAGGAACCAGAAGTCGAACGGCGCATTGCCGAGCTGGCACAGCGCTCGCGCACCACGCCGGTCCGGCTAAAGGCCCAATTGGCTGAAAAGGGCGGACTGGGCGAAATCGAGGAGCAAGTCCTGGTGAGCAAGACCCTGGATTTCCTCATGGACAACGCGAAAGTTGAGACGGTCACCGGCTCCTGACAAAACCAAGGGGGCGAAGCCCGGTGTTCGGCCCGGTTGCAGACGGCAGAAGAAATGCTAGTATTGAACGCAAAAGGAAGGCAAATGGA
>JBGPVO010000230.1:0-3768 GCA_041491705.1 Verrucomicrobiia bacterium | reverse complement strand
GAAACTGATCGATATGGGCATCGACCCGTACGGCGGGCGTTTCGATGTCACCGAGTCCATCGCGGCTGCGCGCGAGAACGCGGCGCCCGATCGTGAGGTGCGGTTGGCAGGCCGCGTGTTGAGCCATCGCGATATGGGCAAGAGTCAGTTTGCCGACATCAAGGATTTCACCGGGAAAATCCAGGTTTACGTTCAGAAACAAGCACTGGGCGAAGAACAATTCGATCTCTTCAAACACTTCGTCGATCTCGGCGATATCATCGGTGTGGTCGGCAAGCTCTTCACGACCCACGCGGGCGAACTAACCGTGAAGGTCGAGAGCGTGACGCTGCTCAGCAAGGCGATCCAGCCATTGCCGAAGGAATGGTATGGCATCAAGGACGTCGAGACACGGCTTCGGCAGCGCTACCTCGATTTGATTCTCAACGACAACGCGCGCGAAACGTTCCTGGCGCGGAGCCGCATCGTGGCGGAGATCCGCAAGTTTCTCAATGCGCGCGGCTTCATCGAGGTCGAGACGCCGATGATGCAACCCATCGCCGGCGGCGCAGTCGCCAGGCCGTTTAAGACACATCTCGAGGCGCTGAACATCAACCTGTTCCTGCGCGTCGCGCCCGAGCTGTACCTCAAGCGGCTGCTGGTTGGCGGTTTTGAGCGCGTGTACGAGATCAACCGCAGCTTCCGCAACGAAGGCATCTCACGGCGTCACAATCCCGAGTTCACGATGCTGGAAGTCTATCAGGCCTACGGCGACTACGAGACGATGATGGACCTGGCCCAGGGACTGGTCGTATCGCTTGCAGAATGCATTGTGGACTCCCTGCTGATCAAACGCAATGACGGCCAGGAGATCGATCTCACGCCGCCGTGGCGGCGCGTGACATATCGGGAGTTGATCGAAGAGCGGATCGGCAAGGAGTGGTTTACGCTCACGCCCGAGGAACGCAAAGCGCGGGCCATCACGATGGGCGTCGAGTTTCCGGCCGACGCGCCCGATTACGAAGTGACCAACGCGATTTTCGAGAAGATGATCGAGCCGACGCTGATGAACCCGACGTTCGTGACGCATCTGCCATCGGAGTTGGTCGTGTTGGCGAAGCCGAACAAACAGGACCCGAGCGTCGTCGATGTGTTCGAGTTGGTCATCAACGGGCAGGAGATTGCGCCAGCGTATTCCGAGTTGAACGATCCCGTCCTGCAGCGTGTGCGGTTGCTGATGCAGGCCAAAGGTCACGACGAGAAACTCGACGAGGATTTCCTGCTGGCGCTGGAGCACGGCATGCCGCCCGCGGGCGGGATGGGCATGGGGATCGACCGGCTCGTCATGATGCTCACGGGCGCGGAGAGCATCCGCGATGTCATCCTGTTCCCGCTGCTGCGGCCGCAAACATGACGCGCCTGCCATTCGAACTGTTCCTCGGTCTTCGCTACCTAAAACCCAAGCGCACGTTCGTATCCGTCATTACGCTCATCTCGCTGGCGGGCGTGACGATTGGCGTGTGGGTGCTCATCGTCGTCATTGCCGTCATGAGCGGGTTCGACCGCGAGTTGCGCGACAAACTCATGGGCATGCACGCGCACGTGACCGTGATGGGCGGGGTGATCGGTCACAGCGACCAACTGCTCAAAACCGTCTTGGAAACGCCGCACGTGAAAGCCGCGACGCCGTTCGCGATGGGCCTGGTGCTCATCGAGTTTGAGCGACGGGTGGCGACGCCGTACCTCAAGGGAATCGACCCAAAGCGCGAGGTCACGGTCAGCAAGCTCGGCTCATATATCAAGGAAGGCAGCCTCGACCTGGAAGGGGACAAGGTGGTCATTGGCCGGGAGTTGTCGTCGCAATACGGCATTTTCCTCGGCGACAAGATCACGGTGTACTCGCCGCGCAATCTCGAAAAGAAGGGCGAAGAGGTTTACCTGCCGATGGAGTTGACCGTCACCGGTATCTTCGAGTCGGGAATGTACGAATATGACGCGGGCCTGATTTTCGCCTCGTTGGAAACTGCGCAGGAACTCTA
The DNA here is from genome assembly GCA_041491705.1 of Verrucomicrobiia bacterium. Lineage (GTDB taxonomy): Bacteria > Verrucomicrobiota > Verrucomicrobiia > Palsa-1439 > Palsa-1439 > Palsa-1439. The sequence goes on along the minus strand of JBGPVO010000230.1, from coordinate 1,750 downwards.
CAGCCTCGGTAACGCCGTCCAGGGAATCGAAATCACGACCGACGACCCGATCGCCGGCGCGCGCGATGTCGCTGACGCGCTCAACAGCAAACTCCAGCCGCCACTGCGGGCGCAAACGTGGGCGCAGATGAACCAGCGGTTGCTCGGCGCGATCCAGGTCGAGAAGTCGGTGATGTTCTTCATTCTGACGTTCATCATCATCGTCGCCGCGTTCGGCATCATGAGCACGCTCATCACCGTGACGGTGCAGAAGACGCGCGAGATCGGCGTGATGAAAGCCCTTGGCGCCGCCTCGGGCAAGATCTTGCGCATCTTTCTGCTGCAAGGGTTCATCGTCGGCGTGTTTGGCGTGGCCATCGGGATCGCGCTTGGCCTGCTCACGGTCCAGAACATCAACCCGATCAATCACTTTCTGTCGCATGTCGTGGGCATCGACCTGTTTCCGCGCGACATCTATAATTTCCCGAGCATCCCGGCGTTCTTGACGGTTCAAGACCTCCTGACGATCGGCCTTTCGGCGCTGGTAATCTGCACGTTGGCCGGCGTGCTGCCTGCGTTGCGCGCCGCCCGCCTCGAACCCGTGGAGGCACTGCGCTATGAGTGAGATCAGCGGGGACATTCTGGTTGCGAGCGGGCTGCGCAAAAACTACACTCTGGGCTCGCGGGAGCTTGAGGTGTTGCGGGGGATTGATGTGCGGGTGCGCCGCGGTGAAGCGCTCGTGATAGTTGGCGCGTCGGGTGCGGGAAAGAGCACGCTGCTGCATTTGCTGGGCGGACTGGATACGCCATCGGCGGGCGACGTGAGCCTGGATGGCGCTTCGCTTTTTGCGATGTCGAGCGCGGCGCGGACGAAGCTGCGCAACGAGCGGCTTGGCTTTGTGTTTCAGTCGTACAACCTGTTGCCGGAACTCGATGCGCTGGAGAACGTATGCATGCCCGCGCTGTTGCAGCCGCGCGCGCGAGACGGCGTGGTCGAGCGAGGCACCGAGTTGCTCAAGGCCGTGGGACTCGGAGAGCGGATGGGGCATCGACCGTCGGAGTTGAGCGGCGGGGAGCAGCAACGCGTGGCGGTGGCTCGGGCACTTATGAATCGGCCGAGTCTGGTGCTGGCGGACGAGCCGACCGGCAACCTCGATTCGAAGACAGGCGAGGCGATTCTGGATTTGCTGTGGCGGTTGCGCGAGGAGTCGGGCACCACGCTGGTCATGGTGACCCACGACGAGCACGTCGCCACGCGCGGAGAACGGGTGTTGGAGATTGCGGACGGCAGGATTTTGGGGTAAATAGAGGCACATTTGAGGACACGACAGTGAAAATTTATTTGGATGGCAAATACGTTTCGGATGACGAGGCGAAAATCTCCGTTTTCGATCACGGGCTGTTGTACGGCGACGGCGTGTTCGAAGGCATCCGTCTGTACGACGGTCGCATCTTCCGTCTCGAACAACATCTGGATCGGCTGTTCGCGTCGGCGAAGGCGATCATGCTGCAGGTTCCGCTGACCAAACAGCAACTCACCGAGGCGTGCTGCGAGACGTGCCGCCAGAACAAGCTGAAGGACGGTTACATCCGGTTGGTGGTGACGCGCGGGGTCGGTTACCTCGGCTTGAACCCGTTCCGCTGCAAGAACCCGACGGTGTTCATCATCGCGGACACGATCGAACTGTATCCCGAAGAGGTGTACCGCAAGGGGCTGAAGCTGATCACGGCGAGCACGCAGCGGACCAATCCCGCCGCGGTGAGCCCGTCG
>JBGPVO010000229.1:0-3775 GCA_041491705.1 Verrucomicrobiia bacterium | reverse complement strand
TCTTGCGTTCGGCCCAAATCTCGATGCCTTCGATGAGCGTACCGCTCCGGTTGAAGCGCGGTTCGCCCACCGTGAGCACCGCGTCGAGGTGAACATGGATGTCGGTGAACGGCGGCGAGACGAGCTTGCCCTGCCCGGAGCGGGACGAGCCGGCGCAGTCGATCACTTGATGTGGGCGCGCGGAAATCTTCGGAGCGATTTTGGCGATGAGGCCGTCGTTGACGGCGATGTCGACGTTCTTGTCGTGTCCGCGTATGCGTGCGTTGCGAAGAATCAGGTCCATGGAGCGCCTCCGTTGGCGGCATTGTAACCGGCGGATTGGCAAGCGGAAGCCAATTTTAAAAAGCGTTGACGGTGGTGCGCGATGGTGTTATCACCACAGGCGTAATGCAAGGAGGAAGGCGTTGATATTATGAAGAGTCCTGCAAGAATTTTCGTGTCTTTGGCCCTTTTGGGCGGCGTGGCGCTGGTATTCAGCGGATGCGCGACAACACAAAAACGGATGAAGCCCGTCAATGAGGAGCAGAAGAGTGAGTTTCTCAAGGGGATGGACGTGGTGGAGAAACCAGAGCTGGAACCCGAGTGGGCGGACTTCGTGAAGGAGCGTTACCCGAACTGGCGTCGCCACTACTGGGTGGACCGCGGCCAGTGGGGCAATCGCGGGTACATCGTCGGGCGTCCGTCGGCGGAAGCCGAGCCGGTGGTCGAGCCGCAGATTACGCCACTGCCGCCGGCACAAGCGGCGGCACCGACCATTGTCGAGAACGAACCGCCGCCGAGAATCGAGACGCCTGAGAAGCCGACCAAGTACGTCGTGAGGAAGGGCGACTCGCTGTGGAAGATCGCGGGCAAGGTCTATGGCAATCCGTTGAAGTGGCCGCGCATTTATCGCGCGAACAAGGACAAGATCAAGAACCCGAACCGGATCTACGCCAACCAGGTGCTGACGATCCCGCAGAAGTGAGAATTGACGGGCCGGACGGGGTGGTGCGGTTGCCAAGGCACGGCATATGCAGTATGTTTTGCTCGCTTGAGGGCACGACGTTCTAGCGGACACATGGCCAGCGAAACACTGCACTTCGACAATGCGCGCCAGGCGCAGTCCCTGTACGCCAACGAATCGAAGAACCTTCGCCTGGTTGAAGACCTGCTCAACCTGAAGGTGACAGCCCGCGACGGCTGGATCAATGTCGAGGGTGCCGCCGCGGACATCGAGCGGGCAAAGTCCCTGTTCACCGAACTTCATCAGGCCGTCTCCCGCGGCACCCCCATTCGTCGACAAGAATTCAGCCGCGCCGTCAGCGCCATCTCGCGGGGCGAGGCGCTGAAGATGCAGGAACTTCACGAGGGACGGGTGGACGTTTCCACGCGGAAGCGGCCCATCGTGCCAAAGACGCAGGGGCAGAAACGGTACCTCGAAGCGATCCGCAAGCATGACATCGTCATCGGGATCGGCCCCGCGGGCACGGGCAAGACGTACCTGGCGATGGCGATGGCCGTCCATGCGATGCGTAGCGACCGCGTGGGCCGCATCATCCTGTGCCGGCCCGCCGTTGAAGCGGGTGAGGCGCTCGGGTTCCTGCCGGGGACGCTCGAAGAGAAGGTGAGTCCCTATCTGCGGCCGCTTTACGACGCGCTCTACGACATGATGGATCCCGACGAGATCCAGCGGAACATGGAGCGGGGCGTCATCGAAATCGCGCCGCTGGCGTACATGCGGGGGCGCACGCTGAACAACGCGTTTGTGATTCTGGATGAAGCGCAGAATGCGACGAGCGAACAGATGTTGATGTTCCTCACGCGGATGGGGTTCGATTCCAAGGTGGTGATCACAGGCGACATCACGCAGGTGGACCTGCCCGGGCACAAGACCTCGGGCCTGATCGAAGTGCAAGGCATTCTCAAGGGGATTCCCGGCCTGGAGATCGTTTATTTCGACGAGCACGACGTGGTCCGCCACGAACTTGTCCAGAAAATCATCACGGCGTACTCGCGGTTCAAAGAGGAACGCGAACGGCGTCGCCAGGAGTCGGCGGCGAACGGCAACGGCAAACCGCCTGCCACATGACCCCCAAGTCCACGGGGGCGGAGGTCACAGTCAGCAACCGCCAGCGTCGGCGGAAGATCAACACCCACCTGCTGGCGCAGATTGCGGAACGAACGCTGGAGCTGGTTGGCGACAACCGCGCCACACTTAGCATCGTGCTGGTGGACGACACCGCCATCGCAAAGTTCAACGCGCAGTACCACAACACCCCGGGCCCGACGGACATTTTGAGTTTCGATTATGGGGAAGGGCAGGGCGAACTGATCGTTTCCATGGAACACGCTATTGCCCAAGCCGAGCGGTTTCGCTCAACGCCGGCGCGCGAGCTTGTGTTGTACGTGGTGCATGGAATCCTTCACCTCCACGGGCACGATGATCGGAAGCCACTCGACCGCCTGCGGATGCGTACAGCGGAGCGGAGGTTGTTGGCGAAATTAGCTGAAAATTACTGCTTCCGGGGTCTGATGGGCCGGTGAGCGGTGTCGGGTTTTACCCGACACAGAAGGCGGCCGTTTTCGTTGACTTTTACGACCGAAAATGGTTTAGTAATCGTGCCTCATGAAAGGGTGACACTCACGTCTAGGGGTCCTGATGAAGCCAGCCCACCTTAGGAAACCAGCTGCATCCTGCATTTTGTTGGGTATTTTCGCGTGCGGCATTACGGCGGTTGCGTCCGCCCAAACCAGAACGATCCGCGTTGTTACGTACAACATCCAGTGCGACGTTAGTTTCGGTACCACTCCGCTGGCCGGTTTGATTTGTCCCTTTAGCGGGACTGGAACATTCACTACTTCCTGCAGCGGATCCGTGACGAATGGTGGGGTCCTCGAAGGCATTGGTGAAGAGATGCTGGCTGGCAATTTCCAGCCGATCGACATTCTCGCACTGCAAGAGACCACCAATAACACGGTCACCGTCCAACCCATCGTCGATGGGTTGAATGCTTTCTATTCTTCCCGGGGCATATCAGCCGTGTACGCCAAGAGTTCTCTCCAACTGACGTCCACTGGCGGCACTGGAGGCGGCCCCAATGCCATGGTATACAACACCAATACGGTGCAGCTTATCGCCTCGGTGACAGTCGGTACCCCGAGTGGATCGGGTGAACCCCGGCAGGTCGGACGTTACTTGTTTGCTCCCGCCGGTGTGACAGCCACGACCAACAACGAGTTTTATGTATACGTAAGTCACTACAAATCGGGCACGGATTCCGCCTCTTTGGCCAGACGCGGCGTCGAAGCCGGGATCATTCGTACCAACTCGGCAGCGCTGCCGGCCAATTCCCGGGTTCTCTACGTTGGCGATTACAACGTCAGCACCAGCACGGAAACATCGTACCAGGCAATCGTCAACAACACGATCATCAGCATCGGGATTCGAGGGATTGACCCATTCAACACAAACGGCACCAGCGGCGTCGACTGGACCGCGAATTCGTTGTTGTCCTACAAATCCGAGTCCTGCCGGTCTCTCCACTACCGGGACGATTTTCAGATAATGTCGAGTAACGTGTATTACGGGGTAGCGGGCGGCTTGGCTTACGTCTCGGGAACGTACCATACGTTCGGCAACAATGGTACGACCCCTTATCAGGGGACTACCATTAACAGTGCCAATACCGCGCTCAACGGGAATCTTCAGTCGAGTCCACCCATCAGCGCCGCGCAGTGCCGCACGAATCTTTACGGAGCCAGCGATCACCTGCCTGTGGTTGCCGATTACACGATC
>JBGPVO010000228.1:0-3783 GCA_041491705.1 Verrucomicrobiia bacterium | reverse complement strand
GTCGGGTCAGTCTTCGATTTGAAACCGATCGGCGAAGTCGGTGAAGTCTGTTTTTTGGTCAGGCCGTACACAAAGTTGTCCATGATGACGTACGTCATCTTGACGTTCTTGCGCGCGGCGTGGTTGAGATGGTTGCCACCGATGGAAAAGGCATCGCCATCGCCACCGAAGACAAAGACATGCAGGTCCGGCCGCATCAACGACACGCCCGTGGCGAACGCGGCGGCCCGTCCGTGGAGGAAATGCACCCCATAGGCGTTCACGAAGTACGGGAACCGCGACGAGCAGCCGATGCCGGCGATGCTGGTGATTTTCTCGTGGGGGACCTGCAGCTTCTCCATCATCTTGAAGTAGATGGAGAGGATGCTGAAATCGCCGCACCCAGGGCACCACGTCGGGTGGTCGGCGATCAGGTCCTTCTTGGTGTACTTGGGACGGTCGGTCAACTTGATTTCTTTCACTTCGAGATTCTTCGCTTCGGCTATCATAAGTTTCCTCGGGACGATCAGACGCGCGCCAATGCGGGTTCAGGAGATTGTTTGAGCTTCTGCTTCATGCCATCCAGGATTTCGCGCACCTTGAATGGGAGGCCGTCGGTCTTGTTGATGCCACGGATCTTGTCATTGCAGAATCGCGCCCGCAGGACTCCGGCGAGCTGGCCGTAGCCGTAAAGTCCTTCGTCGTTGATCTCCACCACAAAGATGTGGTTGAAGCCCTCAATGATCTCGCCGATGCCGGGTTGCAGTGGTTGGATGTAGCGGATGTTCAGCGCGCTCACGCTTTCGCCTGCCGCGCGGGCCTTGTCCACAGCCTCGTGGATGGGACCCTGCGCCGAGCCCCAGCCGATGAGCAATATATTACCTTCCGTCGGGCCGTACGTTTCGGCCCTGGGCAGGCGAGAAGCCAGCACCTGAAGCTTGCGGCGGCGTTTGGCCACCATCATCACGTGATTGGCAGGACGGCTGGCGGGATGGCCCGCCTCGTCGTGTTCCAAACCGGTCACCACGGGGTATTTGCCATCCACCATCGGCGTCCCCGGGGGCGCATGGTGCGCGATCCCGTCAGCAGCATTTTCGTAGGGCTTGTAGTTCGGTCCGCGCGCCGAGAAATTCGGGGTGAGATCTTGCGTCAATTTTGTGAGATCGGGCATTTCCCAGGTTTCAAAGCGCGTGGCCAAGGCTTGGTCTGTGAGGACGATCACGGGTGAGCTGTACTCGCGCGCCAACTTGGCAGCCTCCAGCGTCGTGTAAAAGCAGTCCTCAACCGACGAAGGCGCGAGCACGATGCGCGGAGAATCCCCGTGGCCGCCAAAACAGGCGATATTGAGATCGCTCTGCTCAACACTGGTTGGCAAGCCTGTACTCGGGCCGCCGCGTTGGACGTCGATAATGACAATCGGCATCTCGGCCATCACGGCCCAGCCGAGTGCTTCGGTCTTGAGAGAAAGACCGGGACCGGACGTTCCCGTGAGCGAAAGGTAACCGGCATAGGATGCGCCGCAGGCTATGGCAATAGCCGCCAGTTCGTCCTCTGCCTGCACAAACATGCCGCCATACTTCGGCAGCTCAGCGCGCAGGATTTCCATGATGCTCGACCACGGCGTAATTGGATAGCCCGCACCGAACCGAATGCCCGCGGTCAGCGCGCCATAAGCGACGGCCTGGTTCCCGTCCGTTACAACTTGCTTCCGGGAAACTTTGTTGGCCGGGGCCTCGAATTCAAAGGTGTCCGTGACTTTGCCGATGTCGTAGCCGTAACCGGCGTTGAACGCGCCGATGACGTTGCGAATCACGTCTTCACCCTTGCTCTTGTAATACGCCTGCAACATCGATTCGAGCTTGGGTACATCGAGATCGAACATGCGCGCGAGCAACCCGAGCACGAACATGTTCTTGCCCTTGTCCTTTGCCGTGCCGCCGATGGCTTCTACCGTTTGCCCGGTGATCGGCACGCCGACCGAGCGATACCGCTTCTGGTTCGGTTCGGGCTCAACATTGTCGCTGTCGTAAATGAGAATGCCGCCGTCTCGGAGCGTGCTGATGTGATCGTTGTAGGAATGCTGGTAGAACGCGACGAGGATGTCCACGTCGTCACCCGCGCTCAACACTTCACCCGTGCCGAGGCGGACCTGATAAATGCTCGGGCCGCCCGAAATCGTGGCGGGAATCGTCATGTACGTCATGACGTCCTTGTCCGTCCGGCCGGCCAACCGTGCCAAGAAACCGCCGATCGCCTGAATGCCGTCCTGTGAATTGCCCGCGAGTCGAATTACCGCATCCTGGATTCTTCGGCCGCGCCGGGGTTGCTGGCCGCCAGTCGACGCCGAAGAGTTTGCTACTTGTTCATCAATCATTATCTTGTCCTTGAAAGACTATCCTTGTGCAGAGGTCTTACCCGAGAGCATGCCACTGCCAACTCAATATAGTAACAAAGCCCCCCCTTCTGTCAACCACGACACAGCCCCGTGCGGGAAAGCAATTGACCCAGCGGCGCCCTTGCGATATTTTTGCACATGGTGGTTACCCGCGAAAGTCCCTATGGCTGAGAAAACTAGCAGCAACGTCAATTCACGCGCCAACGAGTTCTACCAGAAGGCGCTGGCCGCCTTGGAACGCAACAATCTCGATTATGCCATCGAGATGTTCATCCAGGCACTCAACATTGAGCCGGGGTTCACGAAGGCCCGACGGAATCTGCGCGCCACCCAAATGAAGAAGAAGGAGTCGGCGGGCGGCTTCAAGCGCATGTTGGTCGCCACCAAGCTCCAGCCGCTCCTGACCAAGGCCCGAGTCGTCGTCCAGAAGAATCCAAGCGAAGCGATGACGCTCGCCGAGCAGGCGTTGACGGAAGATCCGAAGAACGGCCAGGCATTGATGATTCTTGCGGAGGCCGCCGAGGTCGCGAAACTTCCGGACACGGTCGTACAGACGTTGGAAACGTACACGAAGCTCAATCCGAAGGACACGAAGGCGCTTCACTGGCTGGCCCGGGCCTACGCCGCGGCGGAGCAGCACGAGCAATCCCGCGAAACCTACGACCGCTTGCTGCAGATGAACCCGAACGATTTCGAAGCCCAGCAGGGGGCCAAAGACTCCACGGCGCACGGCGCCATGGCGGGGGGCGGCTGGGAAGAGAAAGGATCCTTCCGCGACTCTCTCAAGGACAAGGATGAATCCCTTGCACTGGAACAGCAGTCCCGGGTCGTTCGCGCTGAGGACATGGTGGAGAACCTCATCAAGGAAAAGCTTGAGGCCCTGTCGAAAGACCCGGAGAACCCCGTCATCCAGCGCGAACTGGGCAAGCTCCACGCCCAAAAGGAAAACTTCGACGAGGCGTTGCGCTACCTCGAAGCCCTTCACGCGAAGGAAGGCGGTTCCGACCCGTCCCTCGAACACGAAATCGGCGACACGAAGATTAAACGCCTCGAATCACAAATCAACGCGAAGAAGAAGCAGCTTGCGACCAACCCCGCCAACGCGGCCGCGCTCCAGAACGAAATCACGGCGCTGGAAGGAGAACTCGACCAGCTCAAGCTTTCCGAAGCCGAGCGTCTTGTGGAGCGGTACCCGAACGACCTTATGTATCGTTTCGAGCTTGGGTCGCTGTACGTGAAGGCGGGCAAGACCGAGAATGCTGTTGAACAATTACAGCGATCCCGCGGCCAGCCGCAACGTCGTGTCGCATCCCTCAACCTCCTCGGCCAGTGCTACCAAGAGATGGGCCTCCACGACATGGCGATTGACACGTTTAACGAGGCCATTAATGAAATCCCGACCATGGATG
>JBGPVO010000227.1:0-3789 GCA_041491705.1 Verrucomicrobiia bacterium | reverse complement strand
ATGTGGAACCACTTGACGAACTCGCGAACGGCGCGTCCACATCCTCGCTACTCAAAGCCTTGCGACCATACGCTTCGGCCGGCGAGATTCTGCTGGTCGGTCACATGCCATCATTAGCTGAACATGTCGCGGCGCTGATTGGCGCGAAGGATGTGCAAGCGTTTCCCTTGGGAAAGGCCAGCGTCGCGTGTATCGAGTTGGAACAACTACGGGCGGGCGCAGGCCAGCTGCGTTGGCTGATGCGGCAGAAGCAACTACGAACAATTGCCCGCCTGTAGGGAGATCGGGCGTCGCGAGCCCGGCGGCTCAATTGCGAACCCCCGAATTGCCGGTGCTGAACGGAACAACCTGATCAAACAACCGCACCCCCGCCACCAGCCCGAACACGGCCAACAGGGCCCGCAATGGTTGCAAGCATACCACGACAAATCCTTCCGCTCCCAACCACGAGCCGAGTTGTGTTTCACAAAGCTGAATTGCCGCGGAGCCGATGGCCAACGGAACAAGCAGGCTCATCAGCCTGAAGAAGCTGTCCGTGATTGTGCGAATGCTGCAGCGGATTGCTTCCGACATCCGCAGGTGGCGCGCCACCACGCCGAATGGGACCAACAGGACAACCAAATAGAGCAATGCGGGCGCAACAGCTGTTAGATCCACGACCGTGCGGATCGGCAGCCCTTGCCGACGCAGACGCATGAACCCAAGGTTCACAACGGCCACCGCGATGCCAATGACAACGCCAACCAGAAAATTGAAAGTCTTCAGCGAATCCCATCCGTCCGCCGGTTGCCGATTCAAATCGCGCCACTGCGTTTGCTGTCCTGCCCACGCCCGCAGGATGATCCGATACAAGCCGGTTTGCCAGAATGCTGCCGCACAAGCGGCAAACCACCCGCTCAAAACTGCCAGCCCCATCGTCCAGAAAACCCGCGCGACCCCACTGTCGCTCATGTTCATCGGCCGCCAATTTATGCCGAATGGCAGCAGGAGCGTAGCCGCAGCACAAATCAGTACTGCCCACCACGCAATAAGTGTTCTCGTGCCGAGTTGCGCGTTCACCTTCAGCCAGCGACCCGCCCAACGGGGGTACATCAGCACAAACAATGCATTCAACCAGACAACGTGTCCCACGCCCATGTTCGGGAACACCCTGACCGCGGCGGACGCACCCTTGCAAAACGTAGATACAACACCGGTCGATTGTTGCGCGATACGCGCGCGTGGCGCCGCCTGACGCCACGCTCTCCGACCCACCTGTTGCACGGCTGTTTCCAATGGAAACGCGACCAGGAAGACAATCACCAACCAGCGCATCCGCCCCAACACCCCGATGGTTTCACGGAATAATGTGAACATCACCACTCCTGTTCCACGCGCATGACCCACTGCGGGTGCATGTTATGAGTCGTAAGGAATGCGATGACGGTTTCCTTGTCGGGTGCCTCGAACTCGCACAGCAGTTTCCCCTCGAGCGAATCGGAAACACAGCGGATGGTCCTGACGGTCTCGTCGCGCTTCAACTCGGCGATGACCGCTTGCAGCGCCTGGCGCGTCAGGCACGCAATCGTGTGCTGGCTGATGTAGCGGGGCATCACGCCTGTTATGGCCAGCCGTGCGGCGCGGCGCAACGCTTTTTTCGTTGGATTGCTTTGCAAGAACCTCGGCGATAAGATGCCGGGCGGAGAGCGACATGAGAGATTTTTTCATCGGGCTGATTGTGGGCGCGTTCCTGACGGCGGGCACGGGATGGTATTTCACCGTGGCGCGAAAAAATCCTCGCGTGGTGCACGTGTGGGACGCCGTCGATGCCAAGATGACCGCCTGGCATTTGCGCGGCGACGATATCAAGGATGAACTCAGCCGCACGGGCAAGGTGCTGCGTCGTCAGGCGAGCGAATTTGGCGTCGCCGTGGCCAACGCTACTTCCGACGCCGCGATCACCGCCAAGATCAAAGCCAAATACGCAATCGACCGCGATCTTTCCGCGTTCGGTATTTCGGTCAACACCACGGACGGACGCGTCACGCTGGCCGGCAACGTCACGTCGCACCAGCAAATCGGGAAAGCCATGCTGATTGCACTGGAGACCGATGGCGTGCGCGAGGTGAATTCGACCCTGCAAGTGAAGAAACCCAGCCATGGATAAGAAGGAGATCGCCGAGGTTTTCGAGGAGATCGGTGCACTGCTGGAACTGAAGGGCGACAACCCGTTCCGCGTGCGCGCCTACTACAACGCTGCGCGCATGGTGGACGGTCTGCAGGAGGACCTCGGCACGCTGATCAAGGAAGAGCGGCTCACCGACATCAAGGGCATCGGCAAAGACCTTGCGGGCAAGATCACCGAGTTGTACACGACGAACAAGCTGCAGTTTTATGAGGAGCTGAAATCGTCGATGCCACAGGGTCTGCTGGAAATGCTGAAGATCCCCGGCTTCGGGCCGAAACGCGCCAAGATCGTGTACGACAAGCTCAAGGTGGACTCCGTCGAGAAACTCGAGGCGGCGTGCCAGGCGGGCAAGGTCGCTGCGCTCGATGGCTTCGGCGAAAAATCGCAACAGAAAATCCTCGAAGGCATCAAGCTCGTCCGACAATTCGGTTCGCGGCACCACTACGACAGGGCGTATGCGGCCGCGCAGCCGATCATCAACGCGTTGCGGTCGCACGACGGCGTGATTCGTTGCAGTATCGCGGGTAGCCTGCTCCGTTGCCGTGAAACCATCGGTGATATCGATTTCCTCGTCAGCGCCAAGCCGAAGGATGCGGCAGCGATCATCGAGGACTTTGCTGAAATGCCTGGCATTATCAGCGTCAGCGCCAAGGGCGAGACCAAAGCCAGCGTGGTGCTCAAGGGCGGCATCCAGGCCGACCTGCGCGTCGTCACCGACGACCAATATGCGTTCGCGCTGAACTATTTCACCGGCAGCAAGGAGCACAACATCGCGCTGCGGGCCCGCGCGCTGAAGTTGAAGAACCTCTCGCTGAACGAATACGGCTTCTCCCCCGTGGCCGAGAAAGAGAAGAGCGCAAAAGAACTCGGCAGCTCCATCAAATGCAAGACCGAGGAGGACCTCTACGACGCGCTCCAGCTCGATTACGTCCCGCCCGAATTGCGCGAAGACATGGGCGAAATCGAAGCGGCCGAAAGCGGCACGCTGCCGAAGCTGATCGAGAAAGAAAACCTCCGCGGCACGTTCCACTGTCACTCAACCTGGAGCGACGGCATCGCGAGCGTCGAGGCGATGGCGCAAGCCGCCCTGGATCTTGGCCTGGAATATCTCGGCATTGCCGACCACAGCAAGTCCGAGCGTCAGGCGAACGGTCTCGATGAAAAGCGTGTCCGCCAACAGGCCGAGGAGATCAAGAAGCTCAACGCGAAGTTTGCCAGGGAAGGTTTCCGCATCTTCTTCGGCACTGAATGCGATATTCTCGGCGACGGCTCGCTTGATTTCGACGACAAGACGCTGGCGCTGTTCGATTACGTCGTCGCCAGCGTCCACCAGGGCTTCAACATGGACGCCGAGAAAATGACGAAGCGCATCTGCAAGGCGCTGGCGCATCCGAAGGTCACGATGCTTGGTCATCCGACGGGCCGCCTGTTGCTGGAACGCGAAGCTTACGCCGTCAACATGCCCGAGGTCATCGCCGCCGCGGCGAAGCACAACAAAATCATCGAGATTAACGCCCACCCGTACCGTCTCGACATGGACTGGCGTCTCTGGAAGCACGCCAAGGAACTCGGCGTCAAATGCGCCATCAACCCCGACGCCCACAACATCCCCGACCTGCAGT
>JBGPVO010000226.1:0-3797 GCA_041491705.1 Verrucomicrobiia bacterium | reverse complement strand
CAACAGCACCCTGAGTAGTAACTCGGCCAGCGCTGGTGCCGGCGGCGGCATCTTCAACTACGGTGTGGGCGGTGGCTTCTCAATGGTGGAGATCGGCAACACCATTCTCAACGCCGGCGCTTCCGGCAATAACATCGCGAACGATAGTGGCACGGTCGTGTCGCGTGCCTATAACCTCAGCAGCGATGGCGGCGGCGGTTTCTTAACGGCAGGGACTGACCTGATCAACACCGATCCGCAACTCGATCCTGCCGGCTTGCAGTCCAACGGCGGGCCGACCCAGACCATCGCGGTGCAGACGCCCAGCAGCCCGGCCATTGACCAGGGCAAGCGGAATACCATCGCTGCCCTGGCGAGCGAGTTCGACCAGCGCGGTTCCGCGCGGCGCATCGATTTCTCCACCATTCCCAACGCAGCGGGCGGCGACGGCAGCGACATTGGCGCGTATGAGGTGCTCACTGCGTGCTCCGATTTGACGGGCTCCTGGAGCAACGTCGTGCAAACCTGCACGAACATCAATAATGTTCTGAGGTGTCTGGTCACGGGCACGTGGACCGAGCGGAACGTCGGCACTCGGGACGCGCTGTCTGCTTCGATCACGCGGTTCTATCTCTCCACCGATGCCACTCTTGATGTAGGCGACACGCTGTTAAAGTCAATTACCTACACTACCCTTAAGGTGAAGTACCCTAGGGTGCGATTGTTTTCCAAGCTCCTGGGACAGGTGAATGCCTCGGGACAATACATCATCGCGGCGGTTGATGCCGACAACAGCATCGCTGAGTGCAACGAGAAGAACAACGTCATCGTCGCCGGCCCGTTGCCATAGGTCTGCGAGCGGAATTTGGGAGTCGCAACCTTGCTATGGTTTGACGGTTACCCAAACTTTGCGGGTGCGTGGTCCGTCAAACTCGCAGAAGTAGATGCCTTGCCACGTGCCGAACTGCAGCTTGCCGCCGCGCACGAACACGTGCGTGCTGTGCCCCATCATGCTCGATTTCACATGCGCGGCCGTGTTGCCCTCGCCATGCCGGTAATGTGAATCCTTCCACGGCACGGCTTTCTCCAGTGCGTAGATCATGTCTGCCACGACATCGGGATCAGCGTTTTCATTGATGGTGATACCTGCGGTCGTGTGCGGCACGAAGCAGACGCATAGGCCCTCCTTCACACCCGATTCGTCAACGATCCGTTGCACGCGGTCGGTGATTTCGACGAACTCCGTGTGCGCGCTGGTGCTGATCACCAACTCTTTCACGGCGCCGGGGCCTCCTCATTCCGTAGAATGAATACGACGTTGCCACGGTACTTGGCGGTCTGGGTGTAGGAACCGGAGGCGGTGCTCGCTGACACGTCGAGGTGCAGGGAGATCTCCACTCTGTTCGGCGTAACCTTCTTCACGACGAGGTAGCCCGCGTACCCCTGGCCTTTGGAGATCGGGCCGAACCGTGTGGCGGTAAAATCGGCGGTCACGTTCTCGGACGGAATCGCCAGTCGCTGGTTGAGCCGGAAATCTCGCACTGCGAGGACAAGCACCTGGTCTTCTTCATTGTCGGGGCCGCGCAGGACCGTATCGAGATGGCGGCTGATTCTCAACAACAGCGGACTGGTTTGCGCCTCCAAAGAGCCGGCGCCAAGCGACGGTGGTACGGGACGGCTGAACGTTGCCGCCGCCGGCCCGACGTGGCTGTAATTACAGGCCGAAGCGAACGTCGTGAAAACGATGGCTACGGCAACGATCCTAATTTGACGTGTTCCCATACTTCATCAGTATGATGCGGAACGTCTCCCAAAGCGAGCGTGACGAAGGACCTCGTCGCCTCCTCAGACCTATGGCGTCTCCAGAGTCTTCTTGTACGCCAAGATGCCATCCGCAATGGCTCTGGCCAACGTTTCGCGGTACTCAGTCCTTAGAATCCGTTGCTCCTCGGAAGAATTGGTCAGAAAACCCGCCTCAATCAGGATGGCGGGACAGCTCGAGTACCGTAACACCCAGAAGCGCGCTCGCCGCACGCCCCGATCCAGCGCATCCGTCGCGTGCAACAATGACTTTTGTGCGCAATGCGCCAGCCACACGTTTTGCTGGTCAAACCGATTATTCGTGACCGCATCGCGGTCACCACCGCGTGTGTCACGGTCGCCACCGCTCCCGCTGAAATTTGCCGTCGAACTCGTTCCCGCGGGCGGCGTGCAATACGTCTCAATCCCTTCCGCTGAGCCACCCGAATTAAAGTGGATACTCACAAACAAGTCCGCCGCCTTCTCTCGGACAAGGTCCACGCGGTCTTCCAGTGTGACCGTCTTATCGGACGTGCGTGTCAGGACCACCCGCAAGCCAGTACCCGCGAGATCGCGTTCCACCCGCTTGGCCACATCGAGCGTCATCGCCTTTTCGAAGCTCGATCGCCCGCGCGTGCCGCGGTCGCTGCCGCCGTGGCCGGGGTCGAGCACGATGGTGCGCACCGACGCGCCCGGTTTCCGCAACCGCCCCGGCTGCAGCACGGGATCCAGCGTCTTCAAAACATCGAGCTCGGCAATCCAGAGCTTGCCACGCGTCGACAAAACCGGCGTCGAAAGCCAATGGTTCACCCCATTGACCAGAATGTCGCGCCGCTCGGCCTCCATCTCCAGTTTGGCGAAGCTCGTCTTATAGTCGGCGCGATTGAGGACGCCACGCACATCAGGCCCGAGTCCGTAGTAGTTCGCCACGTCGCTGACCGCGACATAATAGGTGTTGCCAAAGCGATAGGCCTTGAGTGTGGTTGGTTGGGCGAACACCTGGCCTGCGAGAACAAGCCCGATGACGCACAGGATGAGTGAAAACGACCTGCCAGCCGGACGCAAAAACAATTCCTCCTTTTTCCGCCCGCAAAATCGCATATATCGGCGCGCCATTTCAAGGGAAATGGGTTCATAACGGGTGTCGCGCTTTTGCTCCAATCGAACCGCGCCTGGCGTTCCGAACATTGGGCTTGATTGCCTGTTGAAAGTTTGTCAGTCTGGCGTCGTGCTTGCGAGTAGAACAAAGTTGATCGCGACGCTGATAATCGCGGCGTTCGGTTTTGGACTTATTATTTGCCACACGGCCTGTAGAGCCGATTGTGGCGACGATTGTTCCACAGATCACGCGCCACATCAGTGCGCCAGCGCTTGCTTGTGTCAGCTTGCCGCATTGCCCGCCGTCCTTCCCATCTGCGGGTTTGCAGCCCCGCGTCCCCAGCGGTACGTTCTCGTTGCCGAGCCTCTGAAGCTGCCGTTGTTCGCGGCTTCGATCTTCAATCCTCCCAGAGCGTAGCGGGTTTCGACGCCCGTCCTGTCTCTCAACTCGATTGAGAGTTTCCAGACACAGCACGCGTGTGTTGTGTCACTGAACCCTTACCGGAGAAAGTTTGATGAACAGATTGTGTAGAGCGGTGATTTTCGTGACGTTGCTACTGGCTGGCAATGCCGCGTTAGCGGAAACGCTGACGTTGGAACAACTCATTGCCGAGGCGCTGGAAAAGAATCCTGAGATTCGCGCGCTGGCGGCGGACGTTTCGGCGGCAAAAGGGGAGGCGACGACCGCCCGGACTTGGTCGAACCCTGAATTGGCGGCCGCGCCCGGAGTGAAGCATGTGCGCGGCGAAGGTTCAGAATTTCACGGCGATCTCGAACTGACACAGACCTTCGAGTTTCCCGGTAAGCGCAGGCTGCGACGCGCTGTCGCGGAGAAAAACGTCGAAGCACGCGAGTTAGCGTTGGCCAGCTTCCGTTTCCAACTCACGATCCAGGTACGCCGGGCGTTCTATTCGATTCTT
>JBGPVO010000225.1:0-3849 GCA_041491705.1 Verrucomicrobiia bacterium | reverse complement strand
TGGAACCGGCGGGATGGGAGATCAGCGACCAACTCGTGCCATTCGTCGCCGCCTTGAAGAAGGCGGTGACACCCACCGGGATGTTCGGTTGCGCGGGCGTCTGGATGGAGCACGCCACCGTGAAAAGTCCGGTCCGCGTCACCGAGCCGTTGCTGACGAGGAGCTTGAAACCGTAGGTGGCATCGGTTGCCTGTTGGTTGTCGAGGGAAATGCCACTGAGAGTGCCGAACCGGTGCTCGGGCGTCGAGTAGGGCGCGTTCGTATAGCGTAGATCGTCAACGTCGTTCACGACGTTCGTGATGCCCATGTTCACGAAGTTCGTCAACGCATCGGTGGTGAAGCCGGTCAAGACAACACCGTTGGTGCTGAGCGTAACCGTTTTGCCGCTGGTCTGGCTCCACGCGTACGTCAGCGTCCCGGTCAGGCCACTGGTGGAGACGATCGCGCCGTCCAGCATTACAGAGTTTTCGAATCCCACATCGTAGAGGTTCGTCGCTACAGTGAGCGCCGACGCGGGACGGCCGGCGGCGATGGTAACGAGGAATGTCTGCGAGCCGATTTTTCTGCGGTGAAAGTTTGCGGTCACGTGCATAACCGCTACGCCAGTGAACGTGCTGGGGATGTGAACCGATGTGCCGGGCACGTCGTCGCTGACGCCCAGCGATGGGCTGGCAATGGTGAGCACGGGGAACTTCGCCCTGAACTTTCTGCCGCTGATCGTGGCCTTGACGACCAACGGGCCCGTGTTGGTCGTGACATCCAGATCGAACTTGTAGTTAAGGTCGCTGCCAGACGTCAAGCTGCCGCCAACTGAGACTAGCCCAAGCTGTGCGCCTGGGGGCGCGGCGTGGGTTGGCAGGGCGATCAGGGCAACCAGGGCGACGACCAACGCGCTGGCTCGGTTCAGAAGATGAGTTCCAGACATAGTATGTTGTCCTCCATCTCCTTGCTAGGGCAGTGGGCGTGCCAAGGGCGCCATCTAGCTATCTAACTTATACGCCGATAATCACTTGCATGGCAACGTATAAAGTTGTGGGACGATTGAGCAATGGAACTTGCGCGAATTCGCTCATATCCCTGCGCGCTTACACGCGGTTGAACGACTCCTGAGTGGTCAAACGAGGCTGTTTGACACGGGTTTGTGGGGGAAGGCATCTCGCGGGCACGGACGGTGCTAGACGCGATAGGCTCATGCTATCGGACAGACTTCTTGGATTGGTGCTCGTGCTGATCGTTGTGATCGCCATCGGGTTGACCGCTGTCGTCATCTGGGTCAGCACGGCGGCTCGTTGATCCCAACGCTCCGTCTGTTTGATTGGCCTGCTCAGATTGCCGCGCCACTACTTGGCACGTCGAAACCGCTTCTTCCGAACGTATTGGCCCGTGACGAAGATCAGCGCAACGATGGACACGATGGATATCCACATTCCCTCTCGAACCCCGGGCGGGGCGTATTCAAGGTAAATCCGGTGGTGGCCCTGTGTCAGGGGAATGGCCCGCAAGACGTAATTCGCCGGCAAGACCTTGTACACTTGTTGCACGCTACCTTTCAGTGGCCGGGCCTGCCACCCGTTGCTGTACGCGTCCGTGATCAGTAAAATGGCAGGATGAGGCAGATCGGCTTCGATGGTCAGTTGGCCGGCGGATGAATCGACGAGCGTTGCGGTCCCCTTCTCGGCGGAGAGCATCGGCGCGGGCTTGGGCTCGGTTTCGAGGATGACTTGTTGCTCGGGATCAAACGACGGAGAGGCCATCGCCTGCAGAATCTCATCGCGCCCCGAGATCACGCGGTATTCCTGCACCAACTCGAGCCGGGGCAGGACCGTTTTCGCCGTTAGAACGCGATCTTCGTCCTTGCCCGCGACAAATGCATACCGCCACCGCAACATCGCATGAAGGGGATGGAACCGGGAAAAGTCGATGTACTGAGTGACTCCTTCCGGAGATTGCCCCTGCGTGAAGGCCATGAACTCCGCATACCGTTTGAGCGTGAGCGGCGCGTACCCCCAGACGTCCTCTTTGCCCAGCCACATGGCGATGTTGGGTTGGCGCTCGTAGAAGATTCGGTAGTCTCCCGGGCGTTGGTCGAGAAAGGCCTTCAGCTTTGGTGAGTGCGTGGCGGACAGGTCAAACGTTGTCCGCGTTGCCTTGGCAAAGACGAAAACTTCCGCAATCGCCATCAGTGCGACCGCGTAAACGATCCTTCGAGAAGCTGAGGCCATCAACGTCAGTACGCTCAAGATCAAAAACTCTGCGGCGGCCACAAGCAGGCAGTTCGAGGCAAACAATCCAGCCTGTCTTATGAACGCCGGGTCCGTATACGCGGTGGCCGGCAAGTAGGATTCATGAGTAGCGTAAGCGGCCTGTACTGTCCGCGTCCACCAAGTCGCCGGCTGATCCGTCCGCGCCGTTGCTCGAAGTTCAAGCGCCGCAATTCCGACAATCGTACCGGCCACCACCAAGCCCAACGTCAACCATCTGTTTCCTCGCGGGGCTTGGAGCAGGCGATCCAGTCCGGTGCCGGCCAGCATGACCATGAACAACGACGCTTCCGCGATGAATTTGGCGCTGCCCCGGAACCGGTCGAATCCCGGCACCCAACGGTAGAGAATCTTAAACAGGGGAGTGTTCGAACCCAGGGCCAGTACCAACAGAATTACCACCAGTGGAACGAGCGTCCGTCGAAGTTCCCGTTTTCCACAGACCGCGCCATAGGCTGCCAGGGCCAGTCCACTTACGCCGATGAACATGCACATCTCCCACCAATACCAACGTCCCCAGTACGGCACCGGATCCACGTCGCCGAAAAAGCCCGGTGCGAGGAGCGTAAGCAGATTTTCCGGCGCGAAAGAAACCATCGAGGCGAATTCATAACTGATCCCGCCCGCGCGTACGCTTTCGGAACCGGCTTGAAAGGTCGCCACAAGCTGGATGGAGCCAAGGGCTGCCGCTCCCGCATACATGCCGAGAAATCCCAGGAGGGCCTTCGATCGTGGGGGGGTGTTGACCAGGCCAAACGCCAACAACAGCACGGCAGCAACCCCCGTGTAAAAGCACGCTTGCATGTCCCCGGCAAGTATCTGCATGGCGATGGCCGCCATTCCCAACAGGATCCACCCGATCGTTCTCTTTTGGACCCATCCCTCAACGGATGCAAACACGAGCGGCGTCCATGCGACCGCGCACAGCAGCGACAAATGTCCGGCGTACACGTGGAGGAAGTAAGCGCCAGAGAACATGAACAACGCGCCGGCAGTCATCGCGGCGATCGGGTGCAGTCCGCGGCGCAGCCCCCACACGTAGGTGGATAACCCGGCCAGGAATACGTGAAATGCAACGCCCAGATTGATCGAGCGGGGCAACGCCAGCACCAGATCGAGCCAGTTCGGCGGGTACAACACGCCCGACTGGGCCCAGCCCAGAAATGGGGTTCCACAAAACACATACGGGTTCCACAGAGGCAAATGACCCAGTCGGAGTTGTTCCGCGGCAAACGCGCGCCAATAGATGAACTGCGAGGCCAGATCGTTATGCCCGTCCGAAAGCACGATGGGCCGGCCCGTGACCAGCACATCCACAAACATGCCCAGCGTCAGCACCAGCAAGCAGGCCGCTCCGATCCACCGGAAACGGATCGAGTGACTTGCCTCGGCTGTCGGGGAATGACGCAAACCGTGTCACCAGTTGTGACAGATGTGATCGGTGCCCATTGACAGGCTTTGGCTTCGCCGGCGGGCCGGACGATCCCCGTCCATCTGTGCCGCTGCCTTGATAGCCGAATTGCCCGGAAATTGCCAACTCTCGTTATCCGCGCTGCGCCCGGCGTCGCCCCACGCACCCCAACGAATG
>JBGPVO010000224.1:0-3849 GCA_041491705.1 Verrucomicrobiia bacterium | reverse complement strand
CATGGAGTTCCATGGTGTGTACCATTTGGTGAACGCGTTTTGCGCGGTGGAAATCTCGTCATTTTACGTTGACGTAATGAAAGACCCGTTGTATACGCTTGCGGCCAATTCGGCGGGCCGTAGGTCGGCACAGACGGCGATTTTCGAGGCGGTGGCAACGTTGGCAAAGTTGATCGCGCCCGTCATGCCATTCACGGCGGACGAAGTGTGGAGTTGCCTGCCGGGACGTGAGACGGAGTCGGTACATCTGGCGAAGTTTCCCGTGGCGGACGCGACGTGGCGCGACACCGAACTCGAGGCGCGCTGGGAGCGGTTGTTGGCCGTGCGCCGCGTGGCATCGCTGGAGTTGGAGAAGGCGCGCCAGGCCAAGACGATTGGCAAATCGCTCGAAGCACAGGTCGTCATCGAGCCCGACAACGAAGCCACGCGTGATTTGCTTGAAGGACTCGGGCCGATGCTGGAAAGCGTGTTGATTGTGTCGCGCGTTCAGGTTGCGCGACCGACGGGCGGCGAATTGCGCGTGCGGGTCAGCCCGGCGCCGGGTAAGAAGTGCACGCGTTGCTGGCGCTGGACGGAGGACGTCGGGGTGAACGCGGCGCATCCCGAGTTGTGCGGCCGCTGTGTGGACGTGGTCGGAACGTTGGCGTAGAAAATGCAGTCAGGGACGGACGAATTTATATGAAGAAGCAGGTCAGGAAAACCAAATCGGGTAAACCGAAAGCTATTTCAGGGAAGGGGACAATGGGGACAGCCAGGGCAACCGGTAAAGCCAAAGCCGCGCCGAAACTGAAGGCGCCGCAGGTGGAAGCGAAGAAGCGAACGGTGGCGGCAGCCGTCGAGCCGGAACGCCCGCCGAAGACGTTGAAACTTTCCAAGGAAGACGCAACCAAATACAGGAAACTGCTGCTCGACCTGCGCGATCATCTCATCGACGGCGTGAATTTTCTGGCGAGTGACAATCTCAAGCGCTCGCAACGCGATGCGTCCGGCGAATTGAGCGGCTACAGCCTGCACATGGCGGACGCGGGGACCGACAATTTCGACCGCGAGTTCGCGCTGAGTCTGGTCTCGAACGAGCAGGAGGCGCTGTATGAGATCGAGGAAGCCCTCAAGCGGCTCGATCAAAGCACCTACGGCATCTGTGGCTTCTGCGAACGCCCCATCCTGAAGGCGCGTCTTGAGGCGGTACCGTTTGCGCGGTTGTGCGTGAACTGCCAGTCCACGATGGAGAAGGACCGCCGCAGTCCGGTGCCGCAGGGACCGACGTTCACCGAGTCCGCTGACGAAGAGGGCGGCGAGGCGGAAGAGTCCGAGGAGTAACCCGCGAGGCGCCCAATGCAATGGGTCGCGCTCATCGCTGTCACGGTTGCCGCGCTCGATCAGCTCAGCAAATGGCTCATCGTGCGCTCCATCAGTCCGGTGGAAACCCGTGTGATCATCAGTGGTTTCTTCAGTCTCGTCAATTGGCGTAACCCCGGTGCGGCGTGGGGTATCTTTCAGAATTATCGCATTGTGCTGACGACGATTTCGGTGCTCACGGTCATCGCGCTCTGGCTGTTTCGGCACTCCCTCCAGTTGCACCGTCCGGGCTCGCGTGTGGCACTCGGGTTGATCGCGGGCGGAATCATCGGCAATCTCATCGACCGCATCCGCGTCGGCTCGGTGATCGACTTTCTGTTCTTCTACGTCGGGCAGTACCACTGGCCGGCGTTCAACGTGGCCGACAGCGCGATTTGCGTGGGCGTGGGTCTGTACATCCTCATGTCCTGGCGCAATGACGGCGCTGCTGCGGAAAAGGGTCACGCGGCAATCTCATAATAGATGAGCGGTAATCTCCTTGGGCAGGTAGCAGACTGAAGCGCGCGGCTACAGGTCGTACATCTCCCGCTTCCGCCGGTCAAACTTTACCAACCGGCGACAACCCTTTCGCTTCAGGAGCTTTTCGATCTGCGCGAACCTAAACCCGACTTGATCAGGCGCGTGTGCATCGGAGTTCACGGTGAGAGGGATGCCCAAACCCAGCGCCTCTTCGATAATGGGCGGCGCGGGGTACGGCTGCGGCTCGGGAAGTTCGGCATGGCGATAGCCCGACGTGTTGATCTCGATACAGATGCCCGCGTTCTTGATCTCCTGTAGAGTGTGCGTGATGTCGTCGGCCTCCCGTTCGCAGGGTAGGCGGCCGGAGCGTTTCGGCACGTCGAAGTGTGCGACGATGTCGCAAAGTCCGCTGCGCGCCATCCGCCGCATCAACTCGAAGTAGCGGGCGTAGAGCTTCTGCGCATCGCCGCTGTAATTCTTCGGCCAGGATCCTTCGCGGCAGGCATTGTCGAGGAAGTGGATCGAGCCGATGACGTAATCCCACGGGTATTTCGCGAGTTGTTGCTCCAGATAATCTTCGAGGCCTTCGAGGTAGTCCATCTCCAGGCCGAGCATCACATCGATCCGTCCGCGATAGCGGAAGCGCAACTCCGTCACGCGCTCGACGTAGTACTCGAGTTCGGCCTCGCTCATGCGGACATTGGCGCTGCGGCCGCCGGGCAGCGGATTGTGGTCGGCGAAGCCGATCTCGCGCAATCCGAGTTCGATACCGCGCTCGACGTAGTCCTCCATCGGTCCCGCGGCGTGTTTGCACAACGGCGTGTGCATGTGGTAGTCGCACTGAATGGACATGGCCGCCCACTGTAACGACGGAGCACCGCGTTGACAACGACTTTGGCGGCTTCTACTATGCGCGCTGCATGGAAACCCCCATCGTTTTTGAGTCCAAGGGCCAGCAGGTCGTCGGCATGCTACACTTGCCCGAGGGCCACGGTCGATTTCCCGCCGCGTTGTTGTTGCACGGGTTCACCGGCACGAAGGCCGAATCTCACCGCATGTTCGTGAAAATCTCCCGCACGCTGGCCGAGCACGGGATTGCCAGCCTGCGGTTTGATTTTCGCGGCTCGGGCGACAGCGCCGGCAATTTCGAGGACATGACCATCCGCTCGGAGGTGGTCGATTCACTGGAGGCGATCAAGTTTCTCGCGCGGCACAAACGTGTCAACTCGCGCCGGCTCGCGCTGATTGGCATGAGCATGGGCGGCGCCGTCGCGGCCCACGTCGTCGCCCGCGAAAAGCATCGCATCAAATCGCTGGTGTTGCTGGCTCCGGTGTCGGAAGGGGAGGGTATTCTCGATGAATTGTCCACGCCCGATGCCGTTTCCTCGCTGGTGGAGACGGGCATCACCGACCACGACGGCAACCTGGTCGGCGTGGCGTTTATCCGGCAGTTCGCCGAGATGAAACCCCTGCGCGAAGTGGTAAAATCCCAATGCCCCGTTCTGATCGTCCACGGTGCGCGAGACCAGACCGTTCCCGCCCATCATGCCGATATGTACGAACGCGCGTTGCAGACACACAAGCGCGTCGTTAAAAAGGTGATCATTCCCGGCGCCGACCACAACTTCAACAAGCATATCTGGGAGCTGCGCGTCATCACCGAAACCGTCGACTGGCTCGGCGAAACGATGTAATCGCAGGGTTTGCGGAGCGCGGCAACTCGTCGCTTTGTCGTGACCCTCATGAAGAGTTGGCAAGTCGGCGCACTCCAAAGTGGCGCGGGTGCCCACGCATGTGTTAAGTTGGCTGTCGATGCCGTTCCAACTCGTCAGCAAATACAAGCCGCGGGGCGACCAGCCGTCAGCGATCAGGGCGTTGACGGAATCGCTGGTGGCGGGGAACCGCTATCAAACGCTGCTGGGCGTTACGGGCAGCGGCAAGACGTTCACGATGGCGAACGTCATCCAGCAGCTGGATCGCCCGACGCTGGTCATTTCGCACAACAAAACGCTGGCGGCGCAGCTCTTCAGT
>JBGPVO010000223.1:0-3852 GCA_041491705.1 Verrucomicrobiia bacterium | reverse complement strand
GATTCAGTAGCGGAAGCTGCTGTGCCCGATGAACTCGCGCAGGATCGAAGTCGGCGGCACCAAATGATCGGCGACACCGAGGAAGCTGGACAGGAAGGCCAGCAAGCGCCGCGCCTCGGCGTACTGGGGATGGAATGGTTTGATCTCGACGAGCAACGGCTCGACAAACGGTTTGAGGACCGCCAGTTCGTAATCCAAGGCCGAGTTAAACGCGATGTCGGCCTCCTGCTGGTACGGGAATATCCAGGTCTTCTCGCCGCGACGCACACTGGGCCACATGTTGAGCGTGGCCAACGCCGAGTTCCCGCGGAAATTGTTGTCCCGTACCATTCGCCGCACCAAACGGTTGTCCGTCGTGGAAATGCGGTTGTTGGAATCCAGGTTCAATTGGGTCAGGGCGCTGATGTAGATCCGGAACTTGTGCGCGGGCGGCACGGACTGCGTCATGCGGGGATTCAGTCCGTGAATTCCTTCGACCAGGACTATCTGGTCGGGTTCGATATGCAGCTTCTCGCCGCGATACTCCCGGCAGCCCTTCTCGAAATTGAAACTCGGCAGGTCCACCTCTTCGCCCTTGTCCAACCGCATCAGGTGTTCGTTGAAGAGCGGCAGGTCGACGGTCTCGATGTTCTCGAAATCGGGTTTGCCATGCTCGTCCAACGGCGTGTGCTCGCGATTGACGAAGTAGTTGTCCACCGAGATGGTCACGGGCCGCAGGCCGTTGACGCGCAACTGGACGGCCAGCCGCTTGGCGAAGGTGGTCTTGCCCGAGGACGATGGCCCGGCGATCAGGGCCCACTTGATTTGGTCCCGGTGCACGAAGATATGGTCGGCGACCTGCGCAATCTTCTTCTCGTGAAACGCCTCGGCGATCTTGATGAACTCGCTGATCTCACGGTTGGCGATGATCTCATTGAGCCGGCCCACCGTGCTGACGCCGAGGATGCGGCCCCATTCCTTGTGTTCCTTGAAGATCTGGAACAGCTGCGGCTGCGGCTCGAACGGAGGCAACTCTTTCGGGTTTTCCTGCGTCGGGATTTGCAGCACGAAGCCCGGGGGATACGGAATCAATTTGAACAACGCCAATGCCCCCGTGCTCGAGGCCAGCGGGCCGTGAGCCAGGTCGGAAAAATCCTCGCACCAACACGTGGCGATCTTCGGCGGGTTGCGGAAGCGCAACAGGTTGTACTTGTCCCACTGTTTCTCCTGCTCGAAACGGCGGACCGCCTCGGTAAAGGCAATCTCACGGCGTTCGATCGGGACGTTGCGTTCGACCTTGGCTCGCATTTGCGCGTCGATGCTCAACAATTGCTCATCAGAAATACCGGCATTGCCGTTCATCTCAAAGCTGCAAAAAAAGCCGGTGCCCAGCGAGTGCTGCACCGCAAAACGGACGTCGGGGAACAACTCTTTGACGGCCATGGCGAGCAGAAAACACATGGAACGGTAGTAGATTTGAAAGCCGTGCGGGTCGCCCCGCGTCAGAAACACAACGTTGCTGTCCACCTCCAACGGGTAGGACAGGGAGACCGCGTCGTTGTTGACCAACGCGCCGATGTAATCGAGCCCTTCCGGCGAGCGCTGCCCGGATAGCATCTCACGGACGGGGGTGCCTGCGGCGCACCGATTCTGGGCGCCACCGTCCAACGTGACAGTAATCGTGTTGAGGTTCTTGTCCATCCCAACTCCTGGCGACATCCGGGAAACTTCTCGATGGTTGGAAACGTATGGTTTGCCAATCCCTGAAAGAGGACGATCCACTTTCCTGCAATGTCGAGCCGCATGTATACGCGGTTTTCCGGTGATTGGAAACACTTTTTCGTGCGGTGGTCGTGCCTGCCGCTTGTTTTGCTTGATGTTTCGCGCCGCCGAACTTAACGTTGCCGAACGATTTATTCGCCCCGACGGAGAAACCTTGATGAACAACGCGATACCTGAGCAATTCATTCGCCGCATACCGAAAACCGACCTGCATCTGCATCTGGACGGCTCGCTGCGCATCCCGACGTTGATTGAACTGGCGAAACGACAGCGGGTCAAACTGCCCTCGTACACCGAGGACGGACTGCGACGGCTGGTGTTCAAGGACACATACGCCAACCTGCCGGAGTACCTGAGAGGATTCGCTTACACTTGCGCGGTGATGCAGACCGCTGAAAGCCTGGAGCGCATCGCGTTCGAGTTGGCAGAAGACAACCTTGCGGAAGGGGTTCGCTACATCGAGGTGCGGTACGCGCCGCAGTTGCACATCAACGACCGGCTCTGCATGGAAGAGGTGGTCGGCGCCGTATGCCGCGGTCTGGAGCGCGCGCGGAAACGGCACAATCAATCCACGGCGGTCCGTTCGGGCGCCGA
The DNA here is from genome assembly GCA_041491705.1 of Verrucomicrobiia bacterium. Taxonomy (GTDB): domain Bacteria; phylum Verrucomicrobiota; class Verrucomicrobiia; order Palsa-1439; family Palsa-1439; genus Palsa-1439. Next base: position 1,497 of record JBGPVO010000223.1, on the reverse strand, counting down.
CGTTCCGTTTCACTTTGGCATCATTCTATGCGCCCTGCGGTTTATCGTGCCACAGATGTCGCCGTACTACCGGCGATTGTTTGAAGTGATGTCCTACGCCTCCCCGAAGCAGGTGTGCGCGGCGGCCTCAATGGAACTGGCTCGGGCGGCCGTGGATCTGGCGCACAACAAAGGCATGCCCGTCGTCGGCTTCGACCTGGCGGGAGCGGAAGCGGGTTATCCCGCCGATGATCACAGCGCGGCCTACCAGTACGTGCACTCCAACTTTATGAGAAAGACCGTCCACGCCGGCGAAGCGTACGGACCTGAGTCGATCTTCCAGGCGATCACGAAATGCTACGCCAATCGCATCGGTCACGGGACGTGGTTGTTCGCACACGAGATGATTCAGAACCCGAACATCCCGGACCCGGTCGCGTATAGTCGGTATCTCGCCGAGTACGTTGCCAGCCAGCGGATCACCGTCGAGGTCTGCCTCACGAGCAACGCCCAGACCCTGCCGAAGATGCGAAACCTCTCCCGTCATCCTCTGCGTCAGATGCTCGACCGCGAGTTGTCCGTCTCCATCTGCACAGACAACCGGCTGATGTCGAACACGTCCGTCACCAACGAACTACAAATCGCCATCGACAAGCTGAAAATGACTCCCCGCGAACTTCGCAACGTCGTCATCGCCGGGTTCAAAGGCAGTTTCTTCCCCGGCACATATAGCGAGAAACGTCAGTTCGTGCGGCAGGTCATCGATCGATACGAGGCGCTGGCGCGCCAACACCTCGGCGGCTCGCCCAACGTTCGCCGGAAGTAATATCACCGCCGGCGGTGACGGTCTCAAAGTGAAAGCGTTGGGTTGCACAGATGGAGGCAGTGGCGGTTCGCGTGTCAAGCTGCCTGTGCCTTCCGAAGACTGCCACTTACCGGCCAGCGCGCAGTCGCTCAAGCTCCTTCTGCGCCTCGGCGTAATCGGGCCTGATCCGTAGCGCCTCCTCGAAGTGTCCGATGGCTTCCTGCGCCTTGCCCAGTTGGGCCAGGGCCAGTCCAAGGTTGTAGTGTGCGACGGCGTAATCGGGCTTGATGCACAGTGCCTGCTCCCAATGCCCCATGGCTTCCTGCACCTTGCCTGACTGGACCAGAGCGAGTCCCAGATTGTAGTGCGCAACGGCGTAATCGGGTTTGATGCGTAGCGCCTGCTCCCAATGCCCGATGGCTCCCTGCACCTTGCCCAGCTGGACCAGGGCGAGTCCCAGATTGTAGTGCGCCTCGGCGTAATCGCGCTTGATCCGCAGCGCTTGCTCGTACTGAGCGATGGCTTCTTGGTGCTTACCATCCCGCTCCAAAGCTTTTCCCAAGCTGTAGTGCGCCTCCGCGTAATCGGGCTTGATCCGCAGCGCTTGCTCGTAGTGCCCGATGGCGTCCTGCGTCCTGTCGAGCTGGACCAGGGCGAGTCCCAGATTGTAGTGCGCCTCGGCGAACTCGGGCTTGATTTGCAGTGCCTGATTG
>JBGPVO010000222.1:0-3855 GCA_041491705.1 Verrucomicrobiia bacterium | reverse complement strand
CCCTTTTTCTTGACAAGCCAAGTTGTCTAAGGTAAGAATAGTGGTTCACTCGGTCTCGCTCTATCGAGGTCACAAGAAGGAAATGAAATAGTATGAGAATGCCAAGACGCATTTTTGCTGCCGTCATCTTATTGATTCTTCCGCAAATCGCACGCGCGACCATCTTGACCAACTCACGGCCTGGAATTGCCCAGATGGCCGGTTACTGGGAGGCAGATAGCGTTCAGATTTCCAGTCTGGTGAATTCAAACTACCCCGCGTTTACCAACAATTGGGAGTACATGCAGGCGAGCACCGGGAACACGGCGGCTGACGGCGACGAGCACATCAACATGACGCTAACCAATGGCACCGGCGCGACCGGCAACAATCTGGGGACCGAATCGCCATTGGTCGCCGAGATTATCAATGCCGCGGGAACTCTTCTGCCAACCGGTAACACTCACGCCAAATCACGGGGTATCTTTCGCTACTACCACGAGCATGCGAACGAGGTGAAGTATGAAATCCACCCGATTCTGGAGCGGGACACCTGGGACGGCAGCGCATTTGTCCTCGCCAACGATTACCACAACAACATCCGGCCTGTTGCAGACGCGACGACCAAAGCCATCAGCACCTACACCGATATCGTGCAGGGCAACAATCAGTCAGTTACGGTTGCCGTGTCGAACGACAATGTCCACGTGATGATTACGTTCCCAACCTCAGCGGGAGCTGACACTGTCAACTACCTACAGTATGACGGCCAGGTGGTCCAGACGCTGACAAACGATTCTGTGAGTTCGTACATTACATTTCATGCCACCAACTCCCCCGCCGGGGCCATTTCGGGCGCGCGGGTGATGAGGTGCCGCATCATCACGAATACCGTTGCCGCAACCGTCGCCTCGAAGTTGGGGTCCAATCAAACGGTCACGGTGAACATATTGAACCGCGTCGACATGATGGGGATCTCCAATGTGGTTGCGTCTCTGGGCGCCGGCCAAAGCACCAGCCTCGTCCAACCCCTTGAGTGGATCACGCTGGGCCTCACGAACATCGGGCCAAATGTGCCGCCGTCGGCCTATTTCAGCGGCACCCCGACCAACGGCACGGCGTCCTTGAGCGTGACGTTTAGTGATACCTCTGCAGGCAATATCACCAATCGATTCTGGGATTTCGGCGACACCGGCACAACCAATGTCACCACCAACAGCGTAGTGCACGTTTACCAAGCCGCCGGCACGAACACCGTGAAATTACTGGTCAGCGGTCCAGGCGGCTCCAGCACCAATACCAGATCCGGCTACATTGTTGTCGTCAGCGGTGGGCCGCCGCCGCCGCCGGTGGCCAGCTTCAGCGGCAGCCCGACGAATGGTACAGCCCAGTTGGCGGTGGCGTTCACCGATACTTCCACGGGCAGCGTTACCAACCGGTTCTGGGATTTTGGTGACACGACCACGACAAATATCTCCACGAACGGCGTGTCGCACATCTATGCCGCCGGCACGTACAACGTGACGCTGATCGTCAGCGGCGCAGGCGGCTCCAGCACCAACAGCAAGCCGAGTTATATCACGGCGACGATACCACCGCCGGTGGCGAGCTTCAGCGGCAGTCCGACCAATGGGACAGACCACTTGCTGGTGACGTTTGCCGATACCTCGTTGGGGAGCATCAGCAATCGGTTCTGGGATTTTGGTGACAGCAGCACGACCAACGTAACGACCAACAGCGTGGCGCACACGTATGCCGCCGGCACGTACGACGTGGCGCTGATTGTCAGCGGCCCCGGCGGGTCCGGCACCAACAGCCAGCCGAATTACATCACGGTGTTGACGGCCTTCCAAAGCTGGCAGATGCAATACTTTACCAGCATCAATGACCCGTCGGCGGCCCCGGACGCTGATCCGGATGGCGACGGTTGCAACAACCTGTGTGAGTTCCTGTCGGGGACGGACCCGCTCAACAGAGCCTCGGGCTTGCGCATCACTTCCGTCGTGGCCACGGACGACAACGTGGTGGTGACGTGGGCCACGGCATTGGGGCACACCAATGTGGTGCAAGCCAACACGGGTCTGCCGGACGGTTCGTACACGACCAACTTCACCGACCTGAGCCCGCTGATCATCATGGATCCGGGAACCGGCGACTTCACGACCAACTACACCGACCCCGGCGGCGCCACCAATCTGCCGGCGCGGTACTACCGCATCCGCTTGCAGCCATAAAGCCGGTGCGCGTTGACAGCGGTGCGATGGGCGTTTACGATAACGCGCCCATGAGCGACACGTGGAAGAATCTGCGGAATTCCTTCTTTGCGGGACTGTTGGTCGTTGTGCCCGTCGCGGCATCGGTGTTGATTCTCATCGGGGTGTTTACCTGGGTGACCGACTTCATGCTTCCCGGTCGATTGCGCCAGCAGATGTTTACGCCCTTGTATCGAGTCATCGCGTTGGTGGTGTTTGTGACGTTCACGACGGCGGTGGGGTGGATAACACGGCTGGTGGTGGGGAAACGGATGGTATCGGCCACGGAAGCGATTATCGGGCGCGTGCCATTGCTGAACAAGACGTACGGGTTCATGAAGGAAATCAGCCAGACCCTGCTGTCGGGACGCAAGACGATGTTCCAGCGGGTGGTGCTGGTGGAGTTTCCGCGGCCGGGCATTTATTCCATCGGGTTTGTGACGAGCGAGACCGCAGGCGAGGCACAGGCGAAGACGAAGGAGACGGTGATCAATGTGTTTGTGCCGACGACGCCGAATCCAACAAGTGGGTTTCTGGTGTTGGTGCCGCGCGGCCAGTTGATCGAGTTGGGCATGAGCGTGGCCGAAGGGATGAAACTGGTGATTTCCGGCGGTGCGGTCGTGCCGCCATTCACGCCGACGAGCCAACAGACCACTCCGCGGGCGCCGCAGTAGCTTCGCATGGACACCGAACGCGCCGAAGGGATTGTGTTGCGCCGCCAGCCGGTGACGGAATCCAGCCTGATTGTGACCTGGTACACCCGTGAGTTCGGCAAACTGAAAACCCTGGCGAAGGGGGCGCGCCGAGCGAAAGGGCCGTTCCAAGGGAAGATCGACCTGTTCTACCGCGATGAGATCGTGTTTCTGCGGAGCAAGCGCAGCGATCTGCATTTGCTGCACGATTGTTTCCTCGAAGAACCGCACGCGCGGCTGCGCAAGTCGGTCGAATCGTTGACGGCGGCGTCGTACGCGTGCGAGTTGGTGGAGTCGGCAACGGAACGCGAGGATCCGAACGCTACGATTTACGAGTTGTTGGCGGTAACCTTGGAGGCACTCGAACGGCGGCACGACGGGGTACTGCTGATTTGGTTCGAAATCGGGTTACTAACGGCGGCGGGTTGGGGCCCAAAATGGGAGGCGGAGACGAGCGTGAGCCGGGTGTTGCGGTCGCTGGCGGTAACCTCGTTGGAGGGAGTCAAGCGCGTGCGGTTGAGCGCCGAGCAGGTTACCACTGGGAGGCAGGCCGTGTGGCGGTTTTGGGATAATCACCTCGGACGTGCGCCCCGGACCAGAAAGTTTCTGGAATCAAGAATCCAGAATTGACGCGGGTGAAACGTTTCGATATGATTCACGCAGTATCGGCGGGCGCCCATCTTGGCGGGTAAGATGGCTGGTTGCAGCGCAGGATGTAAACATCATTCCTCAAATGACTCAGATGACAAGAACGCTTGTCCGGAAGCAGGCGCGCGTAGCACGCCAACCAAACGCATATCTAACGAGGAGCAAATAACACCATGGTAACACAAGACACACAACACGTGGATTTTCCGGCGCACGAACGACCGCATACGCAGATTAACACCGGCCTGATGCTGGGCATCGCAGCAGGTTTCACTTTCCTTTGG
>JBGPVO010000221.1:0-3857 GCA_041491705.1 Verrucomicrobiia bacterium | reverse complement strand
TTTCGAGGCCAAGCATCAGCCCTTTGCCGCGGACTTCGCCGATGATCTTGTGTTTCTTCTCCAGCTTCTTGAAGCCGTCGATAAGGATGTCGCCCATGACCTTGGCGTTGTGGACGTAGTTGTGGCGCTCGATGGTTTCGACCACGGCGAGGCCGGCGGCCATCGAGACCGGGTTGCCGCCGTAAGTGTTGAAGTGGACTTTTTCCTTCATCGAGTCGGCAATTTCCCTGGTGCAGGTAACGCCGCCGAGCGGGACGCCATTGCCCATGCCTTTGGCCATGGTGATCATGTCGGGTTTGACGCCCCATTGTTCGATGCCCCACATTTTGTCGCCGGTGCGGCCGAAGCCGGTCTGGACTTCGTCGCTGATGAACACGCCGCCGTATTTCTTCACGATGTCGTAAACAATCTCAAAGTATTCCTTCGGCGGATCCACGACGCCGCCAAAGCCCTGGATTGGCTCGCCGATGAACGCAGCGATCTTGCCGGACGTGTTGTACTTGATGACGTCTTCAAGTTCGCGCGCGCAGGCAACGTTGCACGAGGGGTATTTGAGGCCGAACGGGCACCGGTAACAGTACCCCGGCGAGATGTGCGTGACGCCGAACACGTACGGCAACGAGTGCCGCCACTTCGATTGGCCGGTCATCGTCATCGCCATGAGCGTGCGACCATGGAAACTGTGGCGTAGGCCGATAAACTCCTGTTGCTTCGTGAAATTCTTCGCCAGCAACGCGGCCAGCTCGTTCGCTTCGCAGCCGGAATTGGTGAAGAAGCTGACCTTAAGCCCGTCCGGCATCACGGTGGCGAGCTTCTCGGCGTAACGCACGAGGTTCGGGTGATAATACAAGGTGGTCATGTGTTGCAGGTTTTTCATCTGCTCGATGACCGGGCTCGTTACCTCGGGATGACAGTGCCCGACGCTGATGGTGACCACGGCGGAAAACCCGTCGAGATACTTCTTCCCCTTGTCGTCGTAGACGAACTGCATGTCGCCCTTCACGATGTTCATGGGAAAATACTTCATCGTGCTTGGCAAAATGTACTCGTCGCGCATCTGCCCGATCTGTTCCGCCGTCAAAGTCTCAGTCTTCTTCATATGCATGGTGATTACCTTTCTGCTCCGGGTCGGCGCACCAGGGCCATCCAGACCCAGTACACAACGAATGAAATAATGAAACCGACAAACCAGGCGTAGCTGTACACGTGCATCAGAAATGGTCCCACCGACGCGGGGTTGAGCACCTTGATCGTGCCGAGAAATCCCGGCACGTTCGGCGCGATGCCGAGAACCAGCGCAATTACGGCAGCGAGATTGAAGCCGCTGCCATAGAAATACTCGCCGTCACGCATGTAGAGTTGAATCGGATGCAGCTTGGTGCGCCGGATGACAAAATAATCGCAGATCAGGATCCCGCCAATCGGTCCCAACAGCGCGGAGTACCCGACCAGCCACGTGAAGATGTAGCCGCTCGGGTCGGCCACCAATTTCCATGGCTGGATCAAAATGCCGATGATGCCTGTGATCAGCCCGCCGATGCGAAACGTGATCTTCGACGGCCAGAGATTCGAGAAATCGTTCGCGGGACTGACCACGTTCGCCGCCAGATTGGTCGCCAGCGTCGCCAGACACAGCGCAAAGAGCGAGACCGCGAGCACGACAGGACTCTTGAATTTGGTTATGAGCACGACCGGATCCCAAATCGGAAATCCACCGTAAATCACGATCGTCGCCGAGGTCACCGCCACGCCGATAAACGAGTATAGCGCCATCGTCGTCGGCAGCCCAATCGCCTGCCCAATGACCTGGTCGCGTTGCGTCCGCGAGTAGCGGGTGAAATCCGGGATGTTGAGAGATAGCGTCGCCCAGAAACCGATCATGCCGGTCAAGGATGGAAAGAACACAGCCCAGAACTGTCCCGCCTTCGGACCGCCGGCCACGAACGCCGACGGTTGGGAGAGCATCGGCCCGAAACCGCCCGCCGCACGATAGGCCCACGCCAGCAGCGCGAGGCCGAGCAAGATCAGCAGGGGCGCCTTGATGTCGAGCAGGATGCGAATCGACTCAATGCCCTTGTAGATGACGAACATGTTGATGCACCAAAAAAACATGAAGCAACCGAACTGCGCGATGTTGATGCCGCCCAACCATGTTGGCAGATGATCCCACGATGGGATATAGATCGTGAAGATCTTATAGATCGCCCAGCCGCCAATCCATGTCTGGATGCCAAACCACCCGCACGCGACGAACGCTCGCAGCAACGCGGGAATGTTCGCGCCGCGCACACCGAATGCCGAACGACAATAGACGGGAAACGGAATGCCGTATTTCGTGCCGGCGTGGGCGTTGAGAATCATGGGAACGAGCACGATGGCGTTACCGAGAAAGATCGTCAGCACCGCCTGATACCAATTCATGCCCTCCGAGATCAGCGACGACGCGAGCATGTACGTCGGGATGCACGCCGACATCGAAATCCACAGCGCCGCGATGTCTTTCAGTCCCCACTTGCGGTCGCTGACGCGCGTCGGCGCGATATCGCGATTCCAGTACGGCGAATGAGAAATATCGTCCGTGACCTCGTGAATGCCGTTGGTGACGCGGACGCCTTCGAATTCCTGGGCAGGCGCATTCATCTGACTATGGAAGCAAGTCGGTCATTTCCTTGTATGTTTCGGGCCGACGATCGCGGTAGAATTGCCAGACGTTGCGCACGTCGCGGATCATGTCGAGATTCAGGTCGGCCACGATGACCGCGTCCTTGTCGCGCGGGCCTTCGACCATGATCTGGCCGCGCGGATTGGCGAAATAACTCTGCCCGTAAAACTCGCCGAAACTCCAGGGCTTCTCGGTCCCCACGCGATTGATGGCGCCCACATAAAAGACGTTGGCGACCGCCGCCGCGGGTTGCTCCAGTTTCCACAGGTATTCACTCAGTCCGGCAACCGTGGCACTCGGATTGAACACGATCTCCGCGCCGTTGAGTCCGAGCAATCGCCAGCCCTCGGGAAAGTGACGGTCGTAACAGATGTAGATGCCGACCTTGCCGACCGCCGTCTCGAACACCGGATAGCCGAGATTGCCGGGCTTGAAGTAAAACTTCTCCCAGAAACCGGGCTTGCAATGCGGGATGTGGTTCTTGCGATACTTGCCGAGGTATTTGCCGTCGGCATCGATGATCGCCGCCGTGTTGTAGTACGTGCCCGTGGCTTCCTCTTCGTAAACCGGCGCGACGATCACCATGCCATGTTTCTTGGCCAGTCGCTGCATCAGTTTCACCGTCGGACCGTCGGGCACGCGCTCCGTTGACTCATACCATTTGATCTCCTGCTCGCAGCAGAAATACGGGCCGTAGAAAATCTCCTGCATGCACAACACCTGCACGCCCTTTTTCGCCGCCTGCTCGATCAACTTCACGTGCTTCTCGATCATCGCCTGTTTGATCTTCTTCACCGACGATGAGCCGGGCTCCGGGTTCGATGCCTGAATCAGTCCGCCTCGCACAATACGCGCCATGGTTCTTTCCCTCCGGTAGTCGCACCCGTTCGGGCGCGCAGGCTGAAGCCTGCGACTACATGTTCTCGCTTAGTAAATGTTCGTCTGCCGCTTCACGCCCGTGTAATCGTAAAACACGGTCTTCAGTTGCGTGAAAAAGTTCAATCCCTCGTCGCTCATCTCGCGGCTGCCGTAGCCGGTCGCCTTGTAGCCGCCGAATGGCAACTGCGCCTCGCCACCAATTGTCGGTGAATTGATGTGCACCATGCCGGCCTCCATGCGGTCGGCAAACCTCATCACCAGGTTCGCGTCGCCGGTGTAGATCGCGCAGGTCAACCCGAATCGCACGTTATTGGCG
>JBGPVO010000220.1:0-3886 GCA_041491705.1 Verrucomicrobiia bacterium | reverse complement strand
GCACAAATACGGTCGATTGCGTCGCCACTGGCGCGAGCGGCGACACCAACTGCAGCTTCACCGTCACAGTCGAAGACCGTGAAGCGCCCCGCGTGGCCTGCCGGCCCGCACCCAATCCGTCGGCCAAGAAGATTCCTGCGTCCGGCAAGGACGGCAGCATCCGGAATCCGAGTGGCTACTGGCAACTGCTGGCCGAGGACAATTGCGATCCGAACCCCATAATCTACGTGCAGGACATGGGCAGCGCGTTCCGGGCCGGCCCGTTTGCCAGCGGTGACATTGTGAAGTTGACAAGGAACGGCGGGACGCCGTCCTCCTCGCCGGGCAACCCGCCGATTGTCGCGGATATCCATCTCAATGGAGATGGGTTGGAGATTGCCGTTGATGCCGATGGCAATGAGACGGCGGCGGCGGATGGATGCCGGATGGTGAAGTAAACGGAGTCACTCGCGCACCACGAGGTTAAGTTGAGAACGGTGGGGGGACAAAACATCCCCCCGCCGTTTTCGTACCGGGGCAGTCGGGTGGAGACGCTGACGCAACAAGGGTTCATTACGATGAGCAGGGGACAATTCATCGCGGCACTGGCCGTTTGCCTGTTATGGCCGGGCCTGGCCATCGCCGCGGTTGCGCCCGGGCCGGATGCGTTTGGGTATACCGTCGCGACGACGACGAACTTCAGTTTTCTCCAGATTACCAACGGCAGCGCCCGCGTGTTGTGGTTCGACGATGACGCGGCGGTGACCAACATCAACCTCGGCTTCAGTTTCAACTTCTACGGGTCGAGCTATACCGGGGTGTCGTTTAACGTGAACGGCTTGATGACGTTCGGCGGCGCCAGCATCGCCTACTCCAACGTCAATTTGACGACGACCTCGCCCCCGGACAACCTGCCGAGCATCGCCGTGCTGTGGGACGACTGGGAAAGCCAATCGACGGGTGCGGATGGCGTCTATTACAAGACCACCGGCACGGCCGGCAGCCGGCAATTCATCGTCCAGTGGAACAAGCTCAGACCGGTCAATGGCGACGGCACCAACACGGTGACTTTTGAAGCCCGGCTGTTTGAAGGCAGCAACCAGATTCTGTTTTCGTATTTCGACACCGCTGTCGCTGACGAGACGACTCTGCCCCCCAACGCCGCCAAGCTGGGCGTGGGCGCCACGGTTGGCATCCGCGACGTCAGCGGCCAGACCAACAACCGGAATCTCCAGTGGTCGTACAATCAAGGGGTGATCACCAACGGCTTGAACTTGCTGTTCGCCCTGCCCAACCATGTGCCGGTAATCAATACCGCCACGATCACTCCGAGTGCCCCGACCACGACGAATACCTTGCTCGCCGTCGTGACGAGCGCCACGGATCCGGACGGCGATCCGATCAGCTACACGTACCAATGGCAGCAGTCCACGGACAATGCGACGTTCAACAACTTGACCGGGCAGACGGCGAGTACGCTCAACGCCGTCTGGACCATTGCCGGCGAATACTGCCGGGTCGCCATCACGCCCGCCGACGCTCAGACCAACGGCGCACCGTTCACCACCGCCTCCGTCCGAGTGGCTGTGGATGCCGACGGCAACGGAATCAATGATGACTGGGAGGTGGCGAACTTTGGCCGCATCGGGGTCGACCCGACTGCCGATCCCGACAGCGACGGGATGAGCAATCTGCAGGAGTTTCTAGCGGGTACCGACCCGACCAACAGCGCGTCGTCGTTCCGCATCACATCTGTCACAGCTCAGGGCAACGATCTGCTCGTCACCTGGGCGATGGGCAACGGCAAGACCAACGCGCTGCAATTCACCAGCGGTGATGCTACCGGCAGCTACGCCACCGATACTTTCACCGACCTCTTCACCGTGACCAACACCGTTGGCTCCACGACCAACTACCTCGACATGGGCGGCGCGACCAACAAACCCGCCCGCTACTACCGCGTGCGTCTGGCGCCGTAGTGCGAGATGATCAAGCCTTTACAATCTCAACACGCAAGGTTCGCAAATCGTTCAACGTGGGGAATGGCGACGGAGTTGCCCATCGGACGGAGACCATATCGATTTTGCTGTGGGCTTTTGGGCCAACGGCAACGATCATGAAGATGCCACAGCTCTAGCCGCATCGATTGTGGCCGTGCCCGAACCAAGTACGCTAGGGCTTGTGGGCGCAGGTCTCGGCTGTCTGCTCTCGTTTCGTTTCCTGGAGAGGAGATAACCGTCGTAGCGAAAGGACGGTTGGTTGCCTTGCGGGCGGGGATCTGGACTGAACCGACTCATCCGCAACTGCGCCACAGAACTGGCAACTAGTTTTGATTCGGCGTCGATGTCGCGGGTTGGGCTTCGACTCCGATAAGCGAACGGATCGCGTCGATCACCTTGCGTGCATCGAACGGTTTTTGGATGAGAGTGTCGACGCCGTCGCGGAAACTTTTGGGCAGTTGATTGAGATCAATCGCGGTTAGGGCGATCACTTTGGCCTTTGGACAGAGCTTGCGCAGATAGCTAAGCGTTTCGGCGCCATTGAGCTGCGGCATGCTGTAGTCTAGCAGCACCACGCTGATGTCCTGCGGAGAATAGCGGAGCATGTTCAACCCCTTGGTGCCTGTCGTCGAGGTCAGCACATCGAAACCGTGCTTGCGCAACACGGAAGTTACAGTATGCAAAAATGCGGGATCGTCATCGATGGCCAGCACCGTGTACTTGCTCTCGGCAACCGGCTCAGCCGGAGACTCTGGCCTGTGCTCCCCGGCCGCAGGGTCGGTAGAGTTCGGAAACTGTGCTGCAAATGATTGAGAGGTATCAGTCATGATGTACCGGAAAGGGCATTTCGTGTGCCAAACCACTTGCGCTATTCTGGGAAGCGTGTGGTTTCCTTCAGGAAGACGCCCGGCATCAGGATTTGTGCACAACTTGCGACTTGGGAACGAGTTGGTGCCAAACGATAGCAATCGCCAGACAGGGCCTGGGAGAATCGAGTTGGCGCGCCCAGCAGGGGGTGATGCTGCCGAAACAGGCTGGTTCGCCCAGGGAGATTGAACCGACTCACCCGCAAGTGCGCTGCGGAACCGGCCACTAATTTTGACTCGGTGACGACGTCGCCGGTTGGGCCTGGATCCCGACAAGAGAGTGGATCGCGTCGATCACCTTGCGGGCATCGAACGGTTTCTGGATGAGAGTGTCGGCCCCGTCGCGGAAACTTTTGGGCAGTTGCTTGAGATCAATCGCGGTCAGGGCGATCACTTTGACTTTTGGACAGAGCTTTCGCACATAGCCGAGCGTTTCAGCGCCATTGAGCCGTGGCATATCGTAATCCAGTAACACGACTTCGATGTCCCCCGGAGCGTAGCAGAGCATGTTCAACCCCTTGGTGCCGGTGGTGGCGGTCAACACATTGAAGCCACGCTTGCGCAACACGGTTGTCACAGTTCGCAAGAGGATCGGATCGTCATCGATGGCCAGCACCGTGTGCTTGCACTCGCGGTCGGGCTCGAGAGGAGGCTCTGGCTCTGCCTCCCCGGTTGCGGGGTCGGAGTGCTCCAAGATCCACAATGCAAATGCTCGAAGGACGCCTGACATACGGCTTCGAAAGGTGCATACCGCGTGCCGGACCAAACTTGCGCCATTTCGGGCAGTGGATGGTTACCTTGATCAGGGTGCTCGGCACAAAAAACGCAATCACAAGTCTCTGTTCTTGAACAAGTTACCGTTCTGTTGTGATAGCGGCCGGTCGCGGTCTTGGTCGAACCCAAAATCGAGACGATCAACTGGTACCAAGTGAGATGGCGCGCCCAGCAGGAGTTGAACCTACCGAAAAAGGGCGTTATCCCTAAGGAATCAGAAGGCAGTGTAACAGGGAGTGTACCAAAATCTTGTCCCTCTCGTGACTT
>JBGPVO010000219.1:0-3887 GCA_041491705.1 Verrucomicrobiia bacterium | reverse complement strand
GCTCGACGCCAGCGAGGCCGCCGCCAAACGGCTCGATGAACGCTGGCATCATCCGCGGTCGCTTTTCCTCGGGTTCGCGTTGACCATTACGAACTTCATGCTCGTGGTGGTGTGGGCGACGCTGGTCACGTTGCTCTTTGCCCATGACTGGGTCGCGCCGACGCGCGCGAGCCGGATCCTGTGCGCCGTGGGGGTGCTCACCGGTGGCTCGACATGGTTCTTCCTTGTGGCCTTTTTCGTTTCGCGCGCACACCGCCGCGTGAAGAGCGAAACATTGACCGTGCTGGTGCGCGCTTGCGGGGCGCTGTTTCTGGGGTTTGCGGCGTTGTTGGCGTTCACGGTGATTCACGGCTGACGTTTGGGACCATCGCAAGGCCGATGTGGCGGCGGCGAATTGACTTGGCTGACGGCGGACCGTAGACTTTCGGGCATGGCCAGGCAGAAGCACACGGTATCCGCGGGCTGGCGCCGACTCCCGGGTCGGGATTGGCCGGCGAAGATCAGACAGTTCTTCGAAGAAAATCCCGTCGAGGGCCTGGGCGCACGCCCGATCATCCGCAAGCTGCGCACCGTTGCGCATTTCATCAATCTCGTCGTCCGCGGATTCGTCAATAATCGCTGCCCATTACGGGCGGCGGCGCTGTGTTACACGACACTGCTGGCGCTCGTGCCGTTGCTGGCAGTGGTGTTCAGCATCTCGAAGAGCTTTCTGCAAACCACGAGCGCGGATCTCGCGCCGAAGGTGATCGACGCGATCGTGGCAAAAGTGGCGCCACAACTTGAGTACGTGCCTGCCGAGGGCGAAGCGGCGACGACGGACTCGGCGGGAAAGGGTCGCGTGGTGGTTTCGACCCAGGCCCGGCAACAGGTCGTCGACAACATCCAATCGTTCATCGGCAACATCGACGCGGGCAAGCTGGGCGCGGCGGGAGGCGTGTTGCTGGCGCTGGTCGCGGTGCGGTTGCTGATGACGATCGAGCAAACCTTCAACGACATCTGGGGCATCCAGAAGGGGCGCTCAATCTGGCGCAAGGTGGTCTACTACTGGACCTCGATCACGCTCGGCCCCATCGTCTTGTTTGGAGCGCTGGCGGCGACGGAGACGGCCGAGTTTTCGGACGTGCTGGGCCGTCTGTCGTTTGCGCCGGGCTTTCAACGACTGTTGCTGCAACTATCGCCGTACGCCATTCTGTGGGTGGGTTTCTCCCTCATGTACGGGCTGATGCCGCACACGCGCGTGCGGTTTCATGCCGCGCTGATTGGCGGGGTGGTCGGTGGAACATTGTGGCAACTGAACAGCCAACTCAACACCATGTACCTCTCACGCGTGGTCACCTATAGCAAGATTTATGGCGGGCTGGGAGTTGTACCGGTCTTCCTGCTGGGACTCTACTTTTCATGGCTGATCGTGCTGCTTGGGGCGCAAGTGTCCTTCGCCGCGCAGAACGTCCATCTCTACATGCAACAACGTGTGAGTGAGCGGATGGATCAGGCCCGACGCGAGCTACTTGCTTGCCGCATTGTACTCCAGGCCTGCCGTAGTTTCTTGCGCGGCGGGCCGCCGCCAAGCACCGAGGCGTTGGCGGCCCAGCTTCGCGCGCCACCACAAGCGCTCAACCAGTTGGCGCACAGATTGGTTGAAGGCGGTGTGCTCGTGGAGGTTGCCGATGACGAGGGTGGTCTTCAGCCCGCCCACCCACCGGAATCCATCAGCATCGCTGACGTGCTGTATGTGGTGCGCACCAACGACGGGGCCTTTGCAGACAAACCGAAGCCGCCGGCGCCGGAACCGGTCGAAGAAACGCTCTTCGAACTGGGCGTCATGGTGCGTTCCGCTTCCGCCAACGCCAACTTCGGTGATCTCGCCACGAAGTTAGCGGCGCCTCCATCCTAGGTGGTTACCAGCCCAAGCCGCGGCCACTGTTCAGCCACCTGAACATCCGGTGTGTTCAGGTCAACTTGCACCAGTGTCCAGTGTGTAAAGTCCAGTGAACACTTGACGGACTGGTTTCGGTCGATCTTCTTCACTCCGCAAAAAACTCGATTGCCGTACATTCTCACAACTTCCACTACCACTGTAGGTTACGTCACGCCGGACAGGCTGCCACCAAAGCCTTGTTCCTATTGGCATAGAGGGCGCTAATTAATGAAGCCACTTGGAGAGGTATGCCGTTGAGTTGCTGGTTGAACACAGGTCTAGTCTGCCTGTGGTCATGCAAAAGTCGAAACACAAGTGTGGGCGAGGTGTCGTCAAAATGAATGAAAACCCGATCGTGAAACAGTTGCATGGGATTGCGGCGAAACTGACGGGCGATCCGAATCTTCAGAAGGACCTGATGCAGGAGATGTTCGTGCATTTCGTCCGCGTCCAGACCTCCGAACCTGGCCAGACACTCAGTTGGTACCTGAAGAGTTGTGAATTTCACGCTCGCAATCACCTCAAGCAGGGTCGCAGCATCGACTCGCCCAAGCGCGCCCGCAACGGCGTGTCCTACGACGAATCTCCCCGTGTCCACGACGATGAGCACCGCGGCGACGGCGGGCCTCCTTCCCCGCCGGTCAGCCAGATCGAAATCCAGGGCGAACTGATCACCAACGACATCCTCAACCTCATTATCCCGCACCTCTCCGACAGGCAACAGCAAGTTCTCTTCCTCCTCATGAAGGGCTGCGGCGTCCGCGAGGCCGCCCGCGAACTCGGCATCACCCACCCGGCGGTCATCAAGCACCGCAAAAAAATCGCCCGCATCGCCCGCGAACTTCTCCAGGAGTCCGAAGGCATCGGCGTAGCGGTCGCCGTCCAACACGGCGCCAACGGTAACGGCACCGGCACCGGCAACGGGGAAGCGCACGCCGCCTAGATCACAATGAGGCTGCGGGGTTACATAGGGAAACTGGTTGTCTGCGCGGTCGCGGCCCTTGCATCCGTCTTTTCAGCCGTCGCCGTGCTTGCCGGGCCGGTCACATGGAACCAGCAGAGCATCAACAATGGCACCTTCGACATCAACTCCGCCGCCAACTGGACCGGCGGATTTCCCGCCAATGGCTCCAACGCGTTCATTGTGTGGACCGGTGGCAGCAACAATCGTCAACAGACGCTGACGAACGCGGCCAGCGACGTGTTCGTCGCGGACAGCCTCAGCATTACCAACGCCGCCGGCGGCAACGGCAGAGACGCCACAATTACCTTTAGCGGCGTGGCGTTCTTCACCAACGGCGTCGGTCAGTTGAACTTCGGCGGCATCACCACCGGCTCCGGTAACCTCAGCGTGCAGTTTTCCAGCAACATCACATTCAAGACCATCACCATGACCGGCGGCGCGGGCAGCGGCAATGGCACACTCACCCTGGCGGGCGCGGCACAGGGCGGCAATATCGTCTTCGATGGCGGCACCGGGAACAGCTTCCTCAATATCAACGGCACGCTCGGGCTGACCGGTACTCTCACTGCCACCAACATCAATGCCTCCAGTGCAGGTACCATCGCCGGCAATACGACGGTGGCGGGCCTGATTTTGAACAACACGGCCAATAACCGCTTCACGATCAGCGGTTCGACGGTCGTCACCGGTACGACTGCCAGTGTCGGGGGCGGCTTCACCATCGCCAGCACGGGGACCCTTTCCCTCGGTGGCACGGGCGGGCTGATCCTGAGCAATATCGCTCCGCTTATCAGCGGCACGCTCAATGTTTCCAACCAAACGCTCAATGCCAAGACCAACTGGGCCAACAGCGGCACGGTCGTCCTTGCTGGGGGGTTTGTCGTCGGCAACAATCTGACCAACAACGCCGGGGCGACGGTGCTGGGTTTCGGCACGCTTTCCAATCTCCTCGTCAACTCCGGCACCCTCACCGTGACCAACGGCACCCTCAATGTTACGACCGCG
>JBGPVO010000218.1:0-3891 GCA_041491705.1 Verrucomicrobiia bacterium | reverse complement strand
GTGACAGCCACGTATTATGTCACCGTGCTGCACCACACGCCCCGGATGTTGACGAGCATGGTCGAGTACGCCGGATTCATGGCGTTGATCGGCTCGCTGTTCGTCATCGCGGGCGGCATCCACATCAACATGACAGGACGCTCAACACCTGCGATCAATACGGGCCTGCTGGCGCTCGGGGCGCTCCTGGCGAACCTGATCGGCACGACAGGCGCATCGATGCTGTTGATTCGACCGTTCCTGCGGATCAACAAGCACCGCGTCGCACCGTATCATGTCGTGTTCTTCATCTTCATCGTCAGCAACATTGGTGGGGCGCTGACACCTATCGGTGATCCGCCGCTGTTTCTTGGTTATCTCAAAGGCGTGCCGTTTTTCTGGCTGCTCAAACTGCCGCAGGTACTGCTGTCGTGGCTAATGTGCGTCGGCGTGCTGCTCGCGTTGTTTTTCGTCATCGATTCGGCCAGCTTCCGCAAGCACAAGACCGCGACCACAGCCGTCGCCAAAGATCGCGTGTCACTGGATGGGTCGCACAATTTCATCTGGCTGTTCGTTATTATTGGGCTCGTCTTCGTTCAAAAGGCGGAATGGCTGAAGGGCCTCGAACACTGGTCGGCGCTGGTTTCGATGGGCAACGTCACCGGCTGGGGTGCGGCGAAGTCGGCCGAAAGCTTCGTGACGGCGCTGGTCGCCGCGCTGATGATCGCGACCGCGTGCCTCGCACACAAGTTCGCCAGCCAAAATGCGCTGAAGGAAAACGAGTTCAACTTTGGCCCGGTGCGCGAGGTCGCATTTCTTTTCGCGGGCATCTTCGCCACCATGGTGCCGGCCCTGGACCTGTTGGAAAAGCACGCCGCCGACATCGGCATCACGTCGGTACGGCAATTTTTCTGGGGCAGCGGCTGCCTGTCGAGCGTGCTGGACAACGCGCCGACGTATCTCAATTTTCTGACCGCCGCCTTCGGGTTACAGCATCTCTCACTGGAAAATCCGATCCACGTGCAAGCGTTGCTGCACCCTGAGATCATCAACCAATACTCGCCCCAGCAGCTTGTGGAACTCGGGCTGCACAAGCTCGACCCGAATGCATGGGAGTATGTGGTTGCGGTATCGCTCGGCGCGGTGTTTTTCGGCGCTGTCACCTACATCGGCAACGGTCCGAACTTCATGGTGAAGAGCATCGCCGAGTCCAGTGGCGTGAAGTGCCCGAGTTTCTTCGGGTACGTCGTCAAGTACGCGCTGCCAATCCTGATCCCGCTATTTGCGCTGGTGTCGTGGCTGTTCCTGCGTTAACAGCCCGGTGAGCAACCCCAACAGCCGCCGCGTGGGGCCACGCGGCCTACAACGAGACGGCGCTGGTCAATGGACGACCAGTGAGGCGGGGTCGCGAGAAGCCATGCCGCGGTTTGCCACGGGCGGAGGTGGGGGGAAGCTGGGCGATCCATTTCCGTTCCCGTTTCCGTTGCTGGAACCGTGTGAATTTTCAGCGGTTTGGAGCAACTCTTCTTCCGTCCATGGTGCGCCCTTGGGCGAGCGGCAATTCGGCAGCGAACCCATGCGCTTGAGAAGCTCTTCCTTGGAGATGGCCCTCTGATAAGCCTCGGCAGGCTCGATGATGTCCTTCGCGAGAAACTCCAACAGCGAATCGTTCAGCGAACACATGCCTTCCTTGCGGCCCATTTGGATGAAATTGGGGATCTGCTGCAATTTGCCCTCACGAATGTTCGCGCTGAGGGCATAGGTGCCCATCAGGATCTCCAGCGCCGCGACGCGTCCGCCCACCGTCTTCTTGCACAGCGTTTGCGAGACCACACCCTTTAACCCTTCCGCCAGGCTGCAACGGACCTGCGGTTGCTCATCCGCAGGAAACTGATTGATCAATCGATCCACGGTGGTATGCGCGCTGTTCGTGTGCAGCGTGCCGAAAACCAAATGCCCCGTCTCCGCCGTTTCCAGCGCGATGCGCACCGTCTCGAGATCGCGCATTTCGCCGACAAGGACGATATCGGGATCTTCCCGCAACGCCGCCCGTAGCGCGCGTGAGAAGCTCCCGGTATGTGAGTGGACTTCGCGCTGGTTGATGAGGCACTGCTTGTTTTGGTGTACGAACTCGATGGGATCTTCGATGGTGATGATGTGGTCGGTGCGATGGTCGTTGATGAAATCAATGATTGTAGCGAGCGTGGTGGACTTGCCGCTGCCGGTCGGGCCGGTGACGAGCACGATGCCCTTCTGCAGGAAACAGAGTTTCTTGATCGAGTCGGGCAGCCCCAGGTCCTTGAACCCGAGAATCTTCGAGGGAATCAGCCGGAACACCGCCCCGATGCCCCGGCTGTCCGAGAAGACATTGCAGCGGAAGCGGGCCGTTCCGCTGAGTTCGTAAGCGAAGTCCGTGTCATGACACTGCTCCCACTCGACGCGGTTGCGTTCCGGCATGATCTCATAAATGAGTGATTTGGCCGCGTCAGGCGTGAGAATCTCCTGACTGATCGTGGTCATTGTCCCCGCGATGCGAAACGTGGGGTGATTCGCGCTGGTTAAGTGAAAATCCGAAGCCCCTTGGGCCACCATCGCATGGAAATACTGGTCTAATGCAGGCATGGACCGGATTAAGAGCAGGGCCAATGCCATGAATTCTTATGCAGCACAAGTGGACTGGGACGGGAAAGCGAAAATCCGGCTAATCGACAGAGGCGACGGGGTCTTCTATGTTGGGAGCCATCTTTCGAGGTGGTCTCGCCAGAGTTTATTCAGGTTGTTGCGGCATTTCGCATGAGTTTTCTTTTCCAGACACTGACGCAGAAACGCCTCGCTAAGAGTGACGATGACGCGACGCTTGTTGCTGTTAATGTAGACTGCCCCTTGGTGCTCGAGAACCTTTCCTTGTGGCTCGCGACTCGCACCCCGGTAAGCCATAAAAGCGACATAGAGGTCAAGAGATTCCATGTCACGGACAAGCTTTGTGAAGTCAGAATCCGTCGGTGCGTCGGTGTTCTTGCACTCCACTAGTAGTCTGTGGGTACGAAACTTAGCTGCAATTTCGGGCCACGGGGGGTGGCTGCCAGTAATCTCGAAGATGATCTCAAATTGCTTGCTTTGGTTCGCCGTGCGAATCTGTTCTTCCGCGTTCACGAGATCATCGACAAAGCATAGGGAAATGGTCTCCTTTACCCACAACTCAAACCGCCGGTAGTGCGCTTGACCCTTGTCTATCGCCGCCAAGTTGGCGATGAGAACTGCGAAACGAACCCAAGTTTTTAGAATCGCGGCAGGAATGCCGCTCCCACAAGCGGTGTTTGCAGGGAACATCTGCATCAGACAGCTTGTCATAATAGCGCGGATGATGGTAGCATCCGCAGCGATCAAGGGCACAGGCGATGTATAAAGAATTCTACGGACTGCGCGAGTATCCGTTCAATATGACGCCGGATCCGCAGTTCCTCTTTCTAAGCCGCCATCACCGCGTTGCGCTCGACGTGCTGCTGTACGGCATCAGCGAGCGCAAGGGGTTCATCGCCATCACCGGCGAGGTCGGCGCGGGAAAGACGACGTTGTGCCGCGCGCTGCTCAATTCGCTCGATGCCCGGACGAAAACCGCATTGATTCTGAACCCGTCCCTGTCCGACTCGCAGATTTTGCGGGCGATCACGGATGAGTTCCACCTCCAGCCGGCGAAGACCACGAAGAAGGATTTGTACGACACCATCAACGCATTTTTGTTGCGCGAGTTGGCGGCGAACCACAACGTCGCACTGATCGTCGACGAGGCGCAGAACCTCAAGCCGAGCGTGTTGGAGCAGATCCGCTTGCTCTCGAACCTCGAGACGGAGAAAGAGAAGCTGCTGCAGATTGTTCTCGTCGGCCAGCCCGAGTTGGCGGAGATA
The DNA here is from genome assembly GCA_041491705.1 of Verrucomicrobiia bacterium. GTDB lineage: Bacteria > Verrucomicrobiota > Verrucomicrobiia > Palsa-1439 > Palsa-1439 > Palsa-1439. The sequence continues at coordinate 7 of JBGPVO010000218.1, read as the reverse complement.
CTCGACC
>JBGPVO010000217.1:0-3897 GCA_041491705.1 Verrucomicrobiia bacterium | reverse complement strand
TTCTGCTCAGAGACGAAAAAAGAATGCGGCCAACCACCCTTTACGGCTTCCGAAATGCCGCTTACTGTATGGGTACAGAGGTGAGGATGCCCAGGGCCACAAACTGCAGGGAAGCAGGTCAACAGCAGTCAGGGGTGCATCTTGATGTTGCCACCAAGAGTCGAACCGCTGGTGTAGCGGGCGCTGTCTCCAGCGCATCCGGGGCGGTCGACAGTTTATCGGCTGGGGACAGCCGACGCTACAACGGTGGTGGCGCCCAGATGCGCCCGCAGCCAGGCACGCGACTCGTCGGGCGAATCATCTGTTTTGCGGCAATTCTTGGCGGGGGGTTGGCCCGGGCACAGGATGCCAGCCAGCGACCGCTGATTGATTACGTGTCCAACTCCCTACCCCGCGAATCTTTATCCGGGTCAAACTCCGTTTCCGCGAGTCAAAGCTCGCTTCAGACGAATAACGACGCTGCAGTTCCCGGGGTCAAAGTTCCACGCGAGGAGTTGACGTCGGGTGATCGTTGGGAAAAATTCGAGACTGAATTCGGGACGCCCAAAAAGGATCCTTCGCTGATAAAGGGATCAATGGAATCGGCCAAGTACCAACTGGATCGCTCACTGTTTGGGATGCAGGAGTTCGTCCAGAACGTCCAAGACGCTGTCTCCTTCGACTACGAGTTACGAAACCTTGACCGTTCCCCGGCTCCCAACGCTCGCCCGTGGGCCTCATCGGTTCCGATCCCGATGTGGGACACCATGGAGAGGGCCCGTTTTCAATCCGACATTGATTTGAACACGGCTGGCGGTCGGGCCTTCGTTGGTGTGCGGCTGACACTGCCCATCGGTAATTAGCCCGTGCCGTGGCGTGCGACCACAGCATCCGCCTTCGTTGAAACTATGGCGGACAAGTCGGCGGGCAGACGATCCACGGATGACGCGGATTTCGCTCGGCGTCCCATTCGGTCGGTGGCACCTTCTTGAAGTTCACTTCGTGGCCCCTTCGACAATCGCAATCTCTTCATCGGTCAGCCTTGGAGACGGACGTCGTCCTTCGCGCCATAGCGGACAAGAGAGAGGGCAAGTCGGCCTTTATATCGAAAAACGATAATTTTGCTGGACACGGTGGGTCAGGATGGGTATCGTAGGAGACGATAGATGAACATTCAACTTCCAACGCCGAAACGAATTCGGGGCAGGGTGTCCAATTTTCAAGGGGCCTGGGAAAGGCAGAAGGATCAAGAGCCGTTAACAAAACAGTTGTTCGGCGCAGGTTTGCCGAGGACGGCGTCTTGGCTTCGCTTCGGCTCCCCGACCGCGCCGCTTGGTCCAACCGCACCGTTCGCGTCATCCGGATGGGCCGGGAGACCTTCGGTCGTAGTCCGTGCGGGGGCGGGCCTTCGCCGCGCCAAAGCGGCTTCGTCCGCGCAGGCGGGAGACCCTCGCACAATAGGGGGGATCAAGGGGGAGAGGCTGCTTCGCGAGGGCGCTTCGAGGGCCGAGGGAGGGGGCGCAAAAACATGTGTTTCTGCGAAACGAAGCCAATTTTTTCGGGCATGCAGCCATGGGGTAAGGCTTTGGCATGCAATTGCTTCAGAAAACATTTACGCGGTTGGATCAATTGGCTTCGTTTGTCCAAATTGGCTTTGTTTTTGGGCTTTCCGGCGACGTCAGCGCGCTGTTTCCAATGTTTGGAGGGGTGGATCGACTCGCTAGTTGACATTCCCTCCCACGCGCAGTTAAGAAAGACGTGCGATGCAGAAATTGCTTGAGAACAAAGTGGCGGTGGTGACCGGGGCGGGGCGCGGGATCGGCAAGGCCATCGCGTTGAAGCTGGCCGGCGAAGGTGCCGTGGTGGCCGCTTGTGGCCGGACCCTTGCGAACGTCGAAGCCACGGCATCCGAAATCACCAAGGGCGGCGGCAAGGCCAGCGCCTTTGCGGTGGACGTGGCCAACAGCGCACAGGTCGCTGAGACGGGCGAAAAAATTCTGAGGGAATTCGGACGCGTGGACGTGCTGGTGAACAATGCGGGCATTACCCGCGACCAGTTGCTGCTGCGCATGACCGATGAGGAGTGGGACGCGGTGCTCGATACGAACCTGAAAGGCGCGTTCCGGTTCACCAAGGCGCTCAGCCGGGCGATGCTGAAACAGCGCAGCGGCCGCATCATCAACATCACGTCAATTATAGGCTTGACGGGTAATGCGGGCCAATCTAACTATGCCGCGTCCAAAGCGGGTCTCATCGGGTTTACGAAATCGGTGGCCCGCGAACTGGCGTCGCGCAACATCACCGCCAATGCGGTGGCGCCGGGGTTCATCGTGACCGAGATGACGGACGCGCTGGGCGAGCCGGCGCGGGAGACATTGAAGACGCGGATCGCGTTGGGGCGTTTGGGCACGGCGGAAGACGTGGCCAACGTGGTGTTGTTCCTGGCGAGTGATCTGGCGGCGTACGTAACCGGACAGGTCATCACCGTGGATGGCGGCTTGGCGATGTGACCGCTGGTTTGGGTGGAAACAAAACTTTGACAAGCGGGCGAGTTTTCGCATAAAGAAACGAACGATTTGAAACAGGAGGAGCAAATGGCAGAGAAATCCGTAGCAGACAGGGTCAAGGAGATCATCGTCGAACAACTCGGCGTCAATCCCGATCAAGTGACGCCCGAGGCGAAGTTCATCGAAGATTTGGGTGCGGACTCCCTCGATACGGTGGAATTGGTCATGGCGTTTGAAGAGGAGTTTGGCGCGGAGATTCCGGACGAAGACGCCGAGAAACTCCAGACGGTTGGCGATGTTGTCAAATACATCGAGGAACGCGGCGAGAAATAACACGAACGACAAAGCCCCAAGCCCCGGGAAACTGCCCGGGGCAAGCACCGGGGCTGCAGACTTGCGGGGCATAAAGTGAGTTGCAATTTCACGCTTTATGCCCCAGTTTTTCCTGGGTCTGACCAGCCATGAGCGAACGACGGGTTGTCATCACCGGCATGGGAGTTCTCACACCGCTGGGCTGTGAGCTGGAGACGTTTTGGCAGAATCTGCTGGCGGGCAAGAGCGGCATCGCGCCCGTCACGCGCTTCGACACCACCCTTTTCGATTGCAAGTTCGGCGGCGAAATCAAGGACTTCAAGGCCGAAGAGTTCATGCCCATCAAGGAGACGCGCCGGACAGATCGCTTCGTCCATTATGCCATCGGGGCCGCCAAGAAGGCGGTCGCGGATTCGGGTATCGACATGTCGACGACGGACGTCAACCGCGTGGGCGTACTCATCGGCTCGGGCATTGGCGGCATGGAGACCATCGAAGAGCAGATCGGTATCCTCATCAAGAAAGGCCCGGGCCGCGTGTCGCCGTTCATGATCCCGATGCTCATCGTCAACATGGCCAGCGGCTACGTCTCGATGTTGCTCGGCGCCAAAGGGCCGAACCTCGCGGTCGTTTCCGCCTGCGCGACCGCCACGCACGCGATTGGCGAGGCGGCGCGAGCGATTATTCACAATGACGCGGACATCATGATCGCGGGCGGGACCGAGGCCGCGATCACGCAAATGGGATTTGCCGGCTTCTGCGCCATGAAAGCCTTGAGCACGCGCAACGACGAGCCTGAGCGCGCCAGCCGCCCGTTCGATGCCCAGCGCGACGGGTTCGTGATGGGCGAGGGCGCCGGTGTCTGCATTCTCGAATCGCTCGAACACGCCCGCAAACGTCACGCGAAAATCTACGCCGAAATTGCCGGCTATGGCATCACGGGCGACGCCTACCACATGAGCGCGCCCGCTCCGGAAGGCGAAGGCGCGGCGCGTTCCATGGCGATGGCCTTGCGCCACGCCCATTTCAATCCTGACGAAATCGATTACATCAACGCTCACGGCACTTCCACGCCGGTGGGCGACAAGTGTGAGACGCA
>JBGPVO010000216.1:0-3928 GCA_041491705.1 Verrucomicrobiia bacterium | reverse complement strand
GGGCAAATCGAAGTCGAGCGTCGAGGACCAACTGCGCGACCAGGAGCGCGAGTTGACGGTCAAGGAGTTCCAGACCGACCGTGAATTGGCGCGCAAGGAGAAGGAAGCGCGCAAGCTGGCCACCGAACGCTCGAACGGCGATGATGAACCGCCTCGCGAGCGTCGGCCCGAACCGAAGTTCGAGGATTACACCGTCGCGCGTCCCCAGGGCGCCACCGAAAAGATCACCGGAAAACTCAAGCACGGCAAGGAAACTGCGGAAACAGTTCCCGCAGGCGCGTCTGTCACGTCGGAGACGGAAGCCGGCGCCGCCACGCCCGCGCCTCCCAAGCCGAAACGCGATAGGCCCGCCGCGACGGGCGCGACCGTACTGGGAAGCATCGGCGCCGCATCGGGTGAGGAGTATTTGTTACCGTCGCTCGATCTGCTGGAGCAGCCGCCATTGCCAGGAAAGCGCGACGTGATGGAGGATTTGAAGGCCAGCGCGAAGGTGTTGCGCGAGACGCTGCAGGAATTCGGCATCGATGTCGAATCCGGCGACGTGACGAAGGGGCCAACGGTCACGCTGTTCGAGTTGTATCCCGCCGCGGGCGTGCGCGTGGAAAAGATTTCGTCGCTCTCGAACAATGTCGCGATGACGATGCGCGCGGAAAAGGTCCGCATTCTCGCGCCCGTGCCGGGCAAAGGCACCGTGGGCATCGAGGTCCCGAACTCGTCGCGCACGACGGTGTACCTGCGGGACATGCTGGAATCGGATGAGTGGCGCAATTGCAGCGGAACGATTCCCATCGCCCTGGGCCGTGATGTGAAAGGCAATCCCATTATCGGAGATCTCGCCAGTATGCCGCATCTGCTGATTGCCGGCGCGACCGGCTCAGGCAAGACGGTTTGCGTGAACGCGATTCTCGCGTCGTTGCTGTATCGGTTCACGGCGGAGGACCTGCGGCTGGTGTTGATCGATCCGAAAATGGTCGAGATGCAGCATTACAATGCGCTACCGCATCTCATCGTGCCCGTTGTGACCGAGGCAAAAAAGGTGCCGCTGGCGTTGGGGTGGGTGATCCGCGAAATGGAGAAGCGGTTCCAGATTTTTGCCAAGAGCGGCGTGCGCAATATCAGCTCGTTCAACACGCGCCCGAAGAAGTCGGTGACGCCTGAGGTGGAAACGCCGGATGTATTGGATACCGACGACCCGGTTAAGGAGAAGCCCGAATACACTACGAATGCGAAGCCGAGGGCCGAGCAGGATCTCCCGAAAATCGAAGTACCGCGCGACTTCGAGCTGGTGATTCCCGACAAGCTCCCGTACGTCGTGGTGGTGGTGGATGAGTTGGCCGACCTGATGCAGACCGTGGGCAAAGATGTGGAAATGGCGATCGCGCGGCTCACGGCCCTGGGCCGGGCGGCCGGCATGCATTTGGTGGTCGCCACGCAACGCCCGAGCGTCAACGTCGTCACGGGCGTCATCAAGGCCAATATCCCGGCGCGCATCGCGTTTCAGGTGGCCTCGATGCAGGATTCGCGCGTCATTCTTGACAGCCAGGGTGCGGAAAAGCTGCTCGGCAAGGGCGATATGCTGTATGAGCCCGGCTCGGGCAAAGCCATCCGCGCGCAGGGCGTGCTCGTGCTCGACAAGGAGACCACGCGGATCGTCGACTTCATCGGTAGCCACGCGAAACCACGGTTCGAAGCCGAATTGCACCAGAAACTGCAGAGGAATTCCAACCTGCCCGATATGGACGCGAGCGAGGAGGATGAGGAGTTGGTCGAGCAGTGCATCGAGGTGATTCGCCAGACCAACCGCGCCAGCGTCTCGGTCTTGCAACGCCGCCTCCGCATCGGGTACACTCGCGCCGCTCGGATCATGGACTTGCTGGAAGAACGCGGGGTCGTCGGCCCGAACAAAGGCGCCGAGCCGCGCGAAATCCTGATCGATTTGGATGGGCAAGTGCCAGCCGAGCGGTAACAGGCTGAAATAGATGGAATCCATCGGCGAGACGCTGCGCGAAGCGCGGCGCAACAAACGGGCGTCGCTCGAAGACGTGTCGCGCGCAACCCGGATCAAGATCGAGATTCTCGAACAACTCGAAGCGGACGAGTTTGACCGTCTCGCGGCGCCCACCTACACGAAGGGGTTCTTGAAACTCTACGCGGAGTATCTCGGTCTCGACAGCCAGTCGGTGACGGATGCGTACCTGCGCAGTCAGGGCGGGTTGCGGCGTCAGGGGTTGCAGATGGAGACGGAGAAAACCTTCCGCGCCCGCAAACCGGGCGAGTTGCAGTTGCCGCTGCGCAGTGTGGGTCTGGTCGTGCTCGGGTTGACCGTTGCGGTGTTCGCGGTCGTGCTGGGCAAGAGCCTGTTCTTGCGTCACACCTCGCCGGCGCAGCCGGCACCCGCAGCACAAACGACAACGGCGCGGCCCGCCGCGGTGCCGAGGGCCGATTTCGACGCTTACTATCAGCCGAAGACCCGGCCCGCGCCCGAACTTCTCGATACTTCAGGCAAGTGAAGCACCAACGCCGGAACGCCCAAATTAGCTGGCGAATTTGCTTGCCTTTCGATGAGGATGTTGCCACCCTCCTGCCTTCGGAGGAGCGTCCAGACGCGCTTGGTTGAGGCGAGTGCGGAGGGTCACAGTAACGTGTGCGAGTTGAACGGGCCGATTCCTCTTCGAATGGCGCCGGTTGCTGCGTAAGCCTTTCTCGATCTTGCCTGTCAGGGTGAGAGTGTTTCTTGCCATTAATTCGGGTTATGCGCTATGCGCAGAAGGGAGTTTGCAGGCGATGAGAACGTTGCTGAAGTCTTTGTTATCCATCGGTCTATCCGTGATCGGGGTGACGGTCGCGCTCGGCGGCGTCGCTTTCGGCCAGTTCACCTTTGACGAGAATGGCAATGGATTTGGCCCGGGCGGCCCCATACCGGGTGTGATCGGCATTGACCCGCTCACAGGCACGAACGCGTTGTGTTACCAACTGCCGTTTCCAACCGCGCCCGGTGATGTCTTGCTTACTGAATATGGAGCTCAGAGCAACGTGGTGTCTGACATCTTCCGGTTCATCAACAACAACCTGTACGTGTACTCGGAAAGGGAAGCAGGCGAGACAAACTTTGATCTGGCTGACGTAGCCTTTCTGCCTCCACTCCAGCCGAACGTGGCCGGCCCGTTCCAAGAAGTTGGGGTTGAAGGAAACAATGGGTTCGTGTGGGCTCCCCCTCCGGGATCGGGTGCGCCTGGCGATCCGGGCTTCCCCGTGCAGTACAACTTCATCAGCGATATTCCTGAACCTTCCAGCTTGATGCTGGTCGGTTTAGGCCTGGTTGGGTTTGTGGCCATCATCCGTCGTCGCAAGTAGTCCGTCCAATCGCGTCCGCGGGTAGCTACCCGGCGATGCGGTCGGGTGGCTGCCCCTGTGGCCAATTCCTTGATCCCACAAAATCCGTAAGAGCGATTTGTAATCGCGACCGGTGGCGGGTATAATCCGCTCCCACGAACAATGCAGTCATCCCAACCCATCAAAGTCGGGTTCGTGAGCCTCGGCTGTGCGAAAAACCTCGTGGATAGTGAGGTCATGCTCGGCTCGCTGTTGCGCGACGGGATGCAGGTGACCGAGAACGCGCAGGAGGCGGACGTGGTGATCGTGAATACCTGCGGCTTTATCGAAGCGTCGAAGAAGGAATCCATCGACGCAATCCTCAAGGCGAACGAACTGCGCGAGACGGGGAACTGCAAGGCGCTCATCATGGCCGGTTGCCTGACCCAGCGTTATCCGAAAGACCTGCAGAAAGAATTGCCGGAGGTCGATGCCATCGTCGGGCTCAACGAAGTCCCGCGCATCGGGCAGATCGTCCGCGAGATTCTCGCAAAGAACGGGCACACTGCCCCGCAACTGTTCTGGTCGGGCCCCGCCAACTACGTTCCCGATTACG